>JBLMXX010000472.1:0-5819 GCA_050257995.1 Acidobacteriota bacterium
GCCTTCCCATTGCCAATCAGCGCATGCTCTTGCCGCTCTACCCGCTCGCTTTTGAATCGTTCGACTTGAGCGGTTACGACCGGGTGCTGAGTCTGACGAGCGCTTTTGCGCACGGTATCCAAGTGCCGCCTGGCGCACAACATTTCTGTTATCTCTTCACGCCGGCGCGGTTTTTGTGGAATTATCGGGATTATGTGGAGCGGGAAAGGATTGGCCGGCTCCCGCGTATGGTTCTCCCTCTTTTCATATCTACCCTACGCGAATGGGACCGTCATGCGGCACAGCGCGTTACGCATTTCGTTGCAATTTCAGAAATCGTGCAACAGCGCATAGCGAAGAACTACCGGCGCGATTCGACTATTATTTACCCGCCGGTGCAGGTAGACCGCTTTGCGATTTCTACTTCTCACGATGATTATTTCCTTATCCTCTCCCGGCTCGTTCCCTATAAAAGGATCGATCTTGCCGTACAGGCGTTTAATGACCTGGGTTTGCCGCTAATCATCGCCGGCGACGGGCGTGACCGCTCGCGGTTGCAAGCCATGGCCCAGTCCAATGTTCGATTTCTGGGACGCGTCTCGGATGCCGAGAGTTGTGATCTGCTGGCGCGTTGCCGTGCCTTTATTTTTCCGGGAGAAGAAGATTTTGGCATCACACCGCTGGAGGCCAATGCCTGCGGCAAGCCGGTCATTGCCTTTGCGGGCGGCGGTGCCCTGGAGACGATTGTAGAGGGGGTGACCGGCGCGTTCTTCCGGGAGTCCTCGGCTGCGTCTCTGGCGGAAGTGGTGTCCGGTTTCGACGATCGCCAATTCGATCCGGCTGTCATCCGCCGGCATGCGGAGAAATTCGGCACGCAGGTTTTTAAGGACAAGATCAGGCAGTTGGTAGGTTAGCCGCATCGCTTGGGCGCGGATCAGTGGATACGTCGACCTGGAGTTTTTATGGAATTAGCCGATTATGCGCGTGTGATTTGGCGTTACTTGTGGATTATTATCGTGCTACCGGTAGTGGTAGGCATCGGTAGCTGGGTTTTTCGTCCCCAACCCACTCCGTTGTTCCAGTCCAGCGTGCGCTTTACGATTGGCGTTGATGCGCCAGACGCGAAACAGGTCACGGGCTACGACCCGATCCTCACTTCCTATCAGGCTTCTGAATATATTCGCGACGACTTTGTCGAAATCATCCAAAGTGATTCATTCGCCGACGATGTGAATGCAGAGCTAGCCAAGTTGGGTGCCGCCGGCATTACCGTTCACAAAGGCAACATCTCCGGAGCCATTGAGAAGCAACGGCGGTTGATGTCCATGACGGTGACGTGGAACAACCCGGAGCAAGCCGCGCAAGTCGCCGAGGCTGCCGTCAGGAGCCTTGACCAGAATAACAAAAAGTAATTCGCCCAACTCGGTTCCAGTGCGGCGTCCCTGTCTGTGATCGACCGTCCCGTCGTAAGCCGGATTGGAGCATCTTTGCGCGAACAGTTGGACATCCCGATTCGAGTGCTCATCGCGCTGCTGGCGGCACTTGCCCTCGTGTTCATTTTGGACTATATAGATACCTCGGTCCGCGACGCACGGGATGTAGAGGCATTGGGGCTGTCCGTGATTGGGGAGATCCCACGCAAGTAGGCAAGTCGGGAGAGATGCCGGTAAGTAAACACGGACCTGTCAACCAATCGGCTCGTCTCTCCGCAGACTCTTTTCGCAAATTCCTTCAAGTGTGATACAATACTCGCCGTCCAAGTACAACAGGAGAACTGGAATGCAATTGCAAGATTACGCGCGCATACTGCTAAAACGCGGCTGGATTATTGTTCTGCTGGCGGTGATCGCGACTGCCAGCGCGGTCGTTTTCAGCAAAGTGCAAACGCCGATTTACCGCTCGAGCGTTGCCCTCAGTGCGATGCCATCCCGTCCCGCCGACTGGGGTCAAAGCCAGGCGATCAAAAACCTGCTGCGCCTCTATGTGGAGCAGATGCAATCTCCATTGATGACCCAGCAAGTCATCGACAAGTTACAGTTAGATGTCACGCCGCAAAAGTTCGCCAGCCAGATCAACTTTAATGCCGACGAGTCTACGCTCAAGATCACAATAGAGGCGCGTCACCCGATTCCAGGCGTTGCGGCGAAAATGGCTCAGACGCTTGCCGAAACCTTCGTCTCCTTCCGAAATCAGGAGAATCTCCAGATTGATCAACATGACCGGATCCTGGTCAACATCCTGTATCCCGCGACCTCTCCCGACATCTTTTCCCCCAAAACTTCCGTCAATGCCATCGCCGGCGCCGTGCTCGGCGCTCTGGTCGGCGTGCTGATCGTATTCATTCTCGAATGGCTAGAGTCGGACATTGTGCGGACAAGCGAAGATGTCGAGCGTTACATCGGCGTGACTGTGCTGGGTGCTATCCCGACCATCGCCGAGAAGGGGTCCGAAAAGTCCTCGGCCCGTCGCCGGTTCTTTCCGGTAGCCAGCCGACAATAAACTGAATACACGATACGCAATACTGCATACCGACCCGGAGTACAAATGACTGACGACCGCCCCAACACTTTGATCACGATCACAAATCCTCGTTCTCCCATCAGCGAAGCCTACCGTACCCTGCGGACTAACCTGGAATTCTCCAGTCTTGACAAGCCGATCCGCTCTATGGTTGTAACTTCTGCCGCCCCGGAAGAAGGCAAGTCGACGACGCTGGCCAATCTCGCCGTCACCATCGCACAATCGGGCAAAAAGGTGATTCTCGTGGACTGTGACCTGCGGCGGCCCTCGCTGAACCAACTCTTTAACGTCCGCGGCTCTGCCGGGTTCACGGATATGATGCGAGACGACGCGCTGATGACCAAGCCGCCTTTGCAGGAGACGAATGTAGCCAATTTGCGGCTTTTGACCAGCGGCACCCTTCCTCCCAATCCCTCCGAACTGCTCGCCTCACGGCGAATGGGTGACGTCATCGCCGCGCTCCAACAGCAGGCGGACATTATCCTCTTTGACGCTCCACCGGTGGTCGCCGTGACAGACGCGGCGGTACTCGCGTCCAAAGTGGATGCCGTGCTGCTTGTCATCAGCGCCGGAAAGACAAAGCGGGAACATGCCCGTAAAGCCCGGGCCCTCCTGGAAAAAGTAAACGCCCGGTTGATCGGGACGGTGCTGAACAACGTCAAGGAGGAAACCAGTCTCTACCAATATTATTCCAGCGAGGAGAAGGCAGCTTGAAAGGGCTCATTCTAAGCGGCGGCAAGGGCACGCGCCTCCGCCCCTTTACCTATACGGGCGCCAAACAACTCGTTCCGGTGGCAAACAAACCGGTTCTCTTTTACGCCATCGAAGACCTGGTGGAAGCCGGCATCACCGATATTGGGATCGTCATCGGCGATACGGGTGACCAGGTGCGCGAAGCCGTGGGCGATGGAGCGGCGTTCGGAGCACGGGTGACATTCATCCCGCAAGATGCCCCGCGTGGTATTGCGCACGGCATCAAGATCGCGAGTGAGTTTATCGGCACGGATAAATTTGTCCTCTTTCTCGGCGATAATTTTATTCGCGGCGGCATTGTGCCGCAGGTCTCGGCATTCCGCGACAGCTCCATGAACGCGCAGATTATTCTCTATCGGCTCGAGGACCCCAGTTCAATGGGCGTCGCCGTGCTCGGCGACAATGGCCGGGTGCAGCGTTTGATCGAAAAGCCCAAGCAGTTTGTATCGCCCTATGCCGTCATCGGCATTTACATGTTCGACCACCACGTTTTTGAAGCCGTGAATTCTATTAAACCCTCGGCGCGCGGAGAACTCGAGATCACGGATACGATCCAGTATCTCATCGATCATGGCTTGGATGTGTGTGCGCACTTGCTGGACAGTTGGTGGATTGATACCGGCAAGATGGCAGACATTCTCGAAGCCAATCGATTGGTACTGGACATTCTTGAGCCGAGTTACCTGGGTCAGGTGGATAGCACATCCCGCATCGAAGGGAGGGTGGTCCTCCAAAAGGATGCGGTCGTCGTCAACAGCACGATCCGCGGTCCCGCCATCATCGGCGAGCGGACGCGCATTGAGAACGCGTTTGTCGGACCCTATACTTCGATTTATCACGATTGTGTGATTCGAGATTGCGAGATCGAGCACAGCGTCGTACTTGAGCATAGCCATGTCGCAGATGCACCGGCCCGCATCGCCGACAGCCTGATTGGACGGAATGTAGAGATTTCACGCGCGGGCGGCCAGACCAGGACTCTCAAGATGATGGTGGGGGATTACAGCAAAGTGGGACTGTAATTCAACGGCTGAGGAGGACAAAATGGCTCTCTTGGACCGGGTCCAAGCCACTTATCCGCAAGTGTTTGGCGCACTTGGCAATTTCATCGCCAAATCGGGATTGACTGAAGTCTGTGTCATGGAATTCGAACAGGGCATCATCGTCACCGGGACGGAATTCTACGAGACCGGCGAAAATTACAATCGCTCTATCGTGACCCACGTCCTGTCCTTCGACGATCTGGACCGGTTGATCAAGGGGGCAAAATGAACCGCGTCTCGGTCAAAGGCGTTCCCCAGGCTTATTCCGAGGTGCTGCGCGCGATTGGCGCATACGTCGATCGGGTGAACCTTTCCGAAGTTCGGGTCCTGGAAACCGAGGACGGAATCATTCTGCAAGGTCGGCTGGCTGAGGGAGAACGGATGGGGCAGCGCGAGACCTACCAGTTGACCGTCGAGGACATCGCCGTATTACTGATCGATTCGCAAGCACAGCGCGGCCACAAAATTCCGTAAGTTCCGCTGAACCCACATCGGACAGAACCATAAATCCGCCGGGAGAATAATGAGGAACCTTCTTATCACGGGCGGCGCCGGATTCATCGGCTCTAACCTGGCGCGCTATTTACTGCGCAAGTATCCGGACTATGCGATCGTCGTCTACGACAAGTTAACCTATGCAGGAAATCTGGACAACCTCCGCGACATGGAAACCAATCCGCGGTACGCCTTTGTCCGAGGGGACATTTGCGACACCGCCGTGGTCGAAAATACCATTCGCCAGTACAAGATCGATACGATCGTGAATCTGGCTGCCGAAACTCACGTCGACCGTTCGATCATGGATGCGGACGCATTCATCAAGACCGATGTCTACGGTACTTTTGTGCTGCTGGAAGCGGCCAGGAAATTCGGGCTGGAACGTTACCACCAGGTAGGGACGGACGAAGTATATGGCTGGGTTGAAGAGGGTTCTTCGACCGAGGGCGACCGGCTCCTGCCGCGCTCTCCTTACGCCGCGAGCAAGGCAGGTGCCGACCTGCTGATCTATGCCTACCATGTGACGCACCACGTCCCGGTTACGATCACGCGCGGGGCAAACAACATCGGTCCTTTCCAGTATCCCGAAAAGGTAGTGCCACTGTTCATCACCAACGCGCTTGACGATGTGCCGCTTCCGCTTTATGGCGATGGCAGGCAGCAGCGCGACTATCAGTTCGTCCTCGATCACTGCGAGGGGATCGACCTGGTCCTGCACCGCGGCAAAATCGGCGAGACCTATAACGTGGGCACCGAGCGCGAGATCTATAATATCGATATGGCGCGCTTGATATTGAAATTGCTCGACAAGCCGGAATCGCTGATCCGGCATGTGCAAGATCGCCCCGGACACGATCGCCGTTACTCACTCGACGTCTCGAAATTGCGCGGGCTCGGTTGGGAACCGGCAAATTCGTTCGAAGAGGCGCTTGAAAAAACGGTGCAGTGGTACGTCGCAAACGAGTGGTGGTGGCGCAAGCTGAAAAGCGGCGAGTACCGGGAATATTACAACAAGCAGTATTCGGC
>JBLMXX010000473.1:0-7914 GCA_050257995.1 Acidobacteriota bacterium
GGAACGGGTTCAGAGCGCATCATCTGCAAGCGGTCGTAGGACAGGCCCTCGTGCCAAATGGAATAGACGCCGAGTACAATCAACCACACGTAGCTGAACGCGTGCATAACGACTGCATAGCTGAGGGCATCCGATTTCGCAATCCCGTAGACGCTCGTCAAGGTCAACACCGCCGCCGCATGGAAAACGCCGATATAGCCGGGCGAGGATGGGACGACGACCACGAGAGACGTAACCGTCATGACGAGGTACGCCGCGGGGACCGGCAGGTTCAAGTGCATCGCCTGCATGACGACCCAGAACATGATTCCGCCCAGCAGCCATGCAAACAGTGACCACAGTCCGACCCCCATCAAAGGACGCGGCGAACGGAGCACCACGAAACCATCCACGAGAGCTTCGACCGGTTGCCATATTCTGTCACTACGAAGAAAGGAAATTGGGGATGCGAGCCGCTTTAAGAGCGCCAGCCCGCGCTCTTTTTGAAAGGACAAAACCAGCAGAAAGACCAGCCCGCCAACTCCCACAATGGCCACTCCCACGGCGCCCTGCCGCGCTTCGCCAGGAATATTCGGAACGAATAATGCCGTCAAGGCGAGTAAAAGTACAACTGTTAACCCATCCGCCAGGCGTTCGACGACGACTGTCGAGAGCGCACGCGCCTTACTGACACGCTCTAGATCGCCAATCAGATAGGCGCGGATGAAATCGCCGAGGCGCGCCGGGAGGAGATTGCTGAGAAAATACCCGATGTTCAGGGCGTGAAACACATTGCTCCGCCGCAATCTTTGCGGAGAAAAGAGCAGTTGCCAGCGAAAAACCCGGGCAGAGTAACTGACGGCGAACAGGGCTATGGCGGGAATGAGCCAGATAGCGTCCATTCCGCGGACGGCATCAGCCACCTGATCGAGCCGGATACCTTGAAATGCAAAGTAAAGGCAAACCAGACTGATCGCGATGCCAATCCAGAATCTCCACGATTTGAGCATTCCTTCCTTTCAAAAAAACAAGCGCTGGCAGCGCTGTTTATTTTATCATCAAGTGAATAGATTGGCAAACTGAAATGAATGGGGATTGGGGATGTCTGATTTCAGGTCTCCGATTGGGGACTTGCAGCGGGGAATCCAGCACTTGGTCGACGACCTACCACATTTCGATGCTATACGCGGCGATAACGGCATCTAGGCGGCTGCGCTCGATATTGTCCACCACTTTTTCGAGCAGACCCTGTGCATAGGCGGCATCCGAAGAGACACACACGATACCAAGAACGGCATGCTGCCAAGCATCCAGGTCATCCACTTCGGCAACCGAGACATTGAAATCCCTCCGGACGCGCGCCGTGACAGACTTGACCACGTGGCGTTTGTCCTTCAGCGAGTGGCTCGCCGGGATATCGAGTTCAAGAGTGCAAACACCGACCACCATTTCAGATCACCCATGGTCCATCGTTATAGATTGCACCTGCGGGCTAGGCGTGCGGCACAATAGGCGTCAACTGTCACTTGCCCACAGCCCGGCGCACTTCATCGAGAATGAGCGATTCGAGTTGTTGCAGATCGGCGCCTTGTCTCGGGCGGCGCGAGACGTGCCGCTCGCTGACGGGGCAGGCATTGCACTCTGCGCAAACGTCGCGGCCCCGCTCGCCAAAGACCAGACGGCGCATCGCCGCCAGTTTCTCAATGGCTGCATCCGGCAGTGGGTCCACCGGACCGCGCAGCGTTTGCTGAGCCGCGAGCGTCACTTGCGCCGAATGTTCCACGCGCTCGAGCCGCATGTACGCTTCCCACAACGTCGCTCCCACGGTCACGGTCCCATGGCGGTCGAGGACGAGCGCGTCATACTGCTTCACCAGATTGCGTACGGCGGTCGGGCCTTCGGGGCTGGCAGGGGTCGCATACGGCGCGGTCGGTATTGTACCGAGATCATACAACACTTCAGGCAGCACGCATTTTGCGAGCGAGACCCCTGCGAGGGTACAGGCAATCGTCATCGGTGGATGAGCATGGATGACCGCATAAACATCGGCGCGCTGCCGATAGCACTCGAGGTGTATACGGATTTCCGAGGACGGTTTCAAGTCCCGTCCTTTTCCAAAGCTAGGCGAGAGCTTTGTTCCCGCCATATCGACGACGAGCAACTGCTCGGCATCCAGAAAACCTTTGCTAAAACCGCTGGGCGTTACGAGCACCCGCTCGCGATCCAGCCGGATCGATAGATTGCCATCGGCGGCAGCCACAAATCCCTTTTGGTGCATCAGCTTGCCGATCTCGATCATGCGCGTCCGCAGTTCGGTTTCTGTCCTAGCGTCCATA
Source organism: Acidobacteriota bacterium (assembly GCA_050257995.1). Classification (GTDB taxonomy): domain Bacteria; phylum Chloroflexota; class Anaerolineae; order UBA4142; family UBA4142; genus JBLMXX01. The sequence continues at coordinate 2,316 of JBLMXX010000473.1, forward strand.
TTTATCAACCAGATCGTTCGAAATCCCATTTTCGCGCGCGATTCGTCCGTAAACCTCTGCCGTCACCCGCGGCGTGCGCGCCTGAGTGGAAATGTCCATCCGAAACAGGCCAAACCGGGCGTTATATCCCTCCGCCCATTCGAAATTATCCGTGAGAGTCCAGTAGAAATAGCCCTTGACAGGCGCTCCGTCCGCAATCGCACGCTTAACCTGCAACAGGTGCGAGACCAGATAGCGTGCCTGCATGTCGCCGCCAAGGTCGAAAATACCATTTTCGGTGATGTAGATGGGCTTGCCGTATCGCGCGAGCTCGGTGATGAAAAAGTAGATGCTGGAAGGATCGACAATGCCGGCAAACGGCGGCACTTCAGGCGGCCATTGAGTAACGAGGGAGCCCGTAAACAACTTGTCGGGTTTCGTAATAAGGAATTTGGACTTTTCGGCAAAATAGCAATTTAGTCCGATGAAATCTTGGGTGCCGGCCGCTTCCGGCACGCGACCGCCAACACTCATCGGAAACCGTAGTTTACCATCGATGAGTGCCAGCAAAAACAGACGGTTCGTCAGGTAATCGCGCAGGTTCGCCGCCCACCGGTCGAGCGGCGATTGCGGGTTCGCCGGCAGGAAACGGCGAAAGTGATGAGCAACCCCAACCTGCGCGTCCGGCTGGAGGCGGTGAATCGTGTAATATGCGGCGGCGTGGCCGCGCACCATGTTCGCGAGCACACGGAACGCCAGCCGAAAATCCCTCTTTCCAGGCGGCCAATTGCCGTCATTATATCCGGAAAATGTATAGACAAATGGCTCGTTGATGGTCACCCAAAATTCGCATAGATCACCCAGTTCTTGCACAACCCGTGCTACAAACCGCTCGAAAAGGGGGACGACGGCCTCCGTTTCCCATGCCCCGCGCAGAGCGAGCCAGCGCGGGTTGGAGAAATGGTGCAGGGTCACCAGCGGTTTCATCCCGCGCTCCTCTACTGCCGTCAGCACCCGCCGGTAAAAGCCGATTGCCTCCGCATTCCATTCACCTTCGCGCGGCTCGATGCGGCTCCATTCCACCGAAAGGCGATGAGCGTTCTGCTCGAGCGACCGCGCCAGATCAAAGTCTTGGCGGTACCGCTCGCACTTCCACCAATCACAAGCGACGGCAGATTTGTCGCCGTTCCGGATATGCCCCGCACCCTGCTCCCAGTCCCACCAATCGTTGTTGTCATTGGCTCCTTCGACCTGATGCGCGGCAGTAGCCGTGCCCCACATAAAGTCCTTGGGAAAATCATGATTGTCCGCGACGAGATTAGTCGGACTAGGCATTGGACGGACCTTTCAAAAAGGCTTGGATTCTGTTCGCAAATGTTTTGATGTCAATCGGCTTGGTGATGTAACCATTGCAGCCGGCAGCCAGGGCGCGCTTTTCGTCGCCCGCCATAGCGTGCGCAGTCAGCGCGATGACCGGCACTGGCTTGAGTTGCGGGTCTCTTTTGATTTCCTCGGTCGCCGCGAAGCCATCTACAATAGGCAGAGAAATGTCCATCAGAATAAGGTCTGGATGCCGGACTCGCGCCATCTCGACACCCTCGCGTCCATTCGCCGCTTGAATCACTTCGTGCCCGCGGAGGGTCAGCACATCTACGACGAGATCGGAATTGTCAGGATTATCTTCGACGACCAGGATTCTAGCCACGTCCATCTCCTTTGAACGGCAATGTAAAGTAAAAGGTCGAGCCATTGCCCACAACGCTTTCCGCCCAGATAGAGCCGCCGTGCATTTCGACCAATTCACGCGCGATCGCCAGCCCCAGGCCCGTCCCGCCGTATCGTCGAGTGGTCGAATTGTCGGCCTGGCGAAACGCTTCAAAAATCTTGCTCAGGTCTTCGCGAGCAATTCCGATTCCGGTATCTGAAACACCGACGAGGGCCCAGGCGCCACTTGGCGGAGCGCCGGGCCAGGTGATGGGAGAGCGCCTGTCGCCCTCCTGCCAGCACAGGGCGCGAATAGCGACATTGCCATGTTCCGTGAATTTGACCGCGTTCGCGAGCAGATTGTCGAGCACCTGTTTGATGCGCGTTTCATCCAGCACCACGCGCGGCAGGTTTCGGTCTACCTCTACATCGAGGTGGAGATGCTTTTCGCGGGCGAGTGGCTCGACGGTTTGGAGCGATGCCGTAATGACGTCTCCAAGATTTGCCGGTGAGAGATTGAGCGTCAACCGTCCGGCTTCGATCTTTGAAATATCTAGTATATCGTTAATGAGCTGAAGAAGACTCTTGGCATTCCGAACGACCTTTTGTAGGCGGTCTTGCTGCTGAGTCGTCAGCGGACCGTAGGTGCCTTCCAACAGCAGTTCGGTGTACCCGATGACGGCATTCATCGGCGTGCGCAGTTCGTGGCTCATATTCGCCAGAAACTGGGATTTGACGCGATCGGCTTCCAGCAACCGTTGGTTGGCTTGACCGAGGGCATCTGTCCGCTCTTCCACACGCCGTTCCAGTTCTTCCGCCCAATGCTGGACATCTTCAAACAGGCGCACATTCTGGATGGCGATGGCAACTTGCCCCGCGAGGGTCGTAAGAAAACGCAGATCCTGTTCTCCAAATGCATTCGGTTGGGCACTCTCCGCATTGACAATGCCGATTACCCGGTCGCCGGCTTTGAGAGGCGCACATAGCTCCGAACGCATGCCTGGGTTCGCCGATATATAACGCGGGTCCGCTTGCGTGTCCGGAACATACACCGGCTCGCCCTGCTCTGCGGCCCAACCACTCACGCCATTGCCAAGTACGACGACCGTGGACCGCATTTCCGGCAGAGCACCCCGGTAAGAGGGATGGACCCGTAGTGCATTCACGGAATCGTCCAAGAGCAAAAACCCGAAATCTTCATGGTACAGCGAATCGGTGACAATCTCGGTCACCCGCGACAGTAGAGCGTCGACATCCTGGGAGCGCGCACCTTCGACGGCGACCTGATTCAGCACGGTAAGCTCACGCACGCGCCTCTGCATGTCGTCAAACAGCCGCGCATTCTCAATGACGGTCCCGATCTGGCTGGCGAGGGTCGACAGGAATCGCAGGTCACGATCGGAGAATGCGTTGGGACGGAGACTCTCGACGTTGATGACGCCGATGATTCGCTCCCCGGCTTTAAGGGGAACACACAACTCACTGCGCATAACGCGCGGGTCGCGTCCGATAAAGCGCGGGTCGGCGCCGGTCTCTTTGCATAGGATCGACTCGCCGGTCTCGGCGACCATTCCCGTAATGCCCTGCCCAATGGGGATGACGACGCGCAGGGTGCCCGGCAGTCCGCGGTAGGACGAATGTGTATAAAGTGCGCGCGCCGCCTCGTCGACAAACATAAAGCCAAAATTGTCTGGATAAAGCTCACTGCCCATTACCGAGCAGACTTGTTCGATGATTAAATCGAGCTGCGTTGTCGTCGAGACGGTTACGGCGAGCGCGTGGAAGGTGCTCAGTTCGTGTAATTGGCGGCGCGCCTCTTCAAAGAGCCGTGCATTTTCCAGCGCAATGGCTGTCTGGTTGGCAAAGACCGCTAGGATATTCTTTTCGGTTGTCGTGAATGTATGCGGCTCGGAATAATTCACATAGATCAAGCCCATGGCGGTGCCGCCGTGCTGAATCGGAAGACAGGCCACCGCTCGATATCCCCATGCCCTGCTCATTGGGCTTATGTTACTCGCGTCCTTGACATCTTCGATAAAGCGCGGCTCGCCAGAGCGGAGTGTAGTCCAGCCCAATCCTTCCCGACGAAAGGGAACCGACTTGGCTTCTTCCGGCACGCCGATAGTTGCCGCATATTCGAGATTCCCGGTAGACTCGTTCACGAGCGCGATGGTCGCGATCGGGGCATGGAGGGCTTGCGCAATTCCTTCGATAACGCGGTTGGGGATAGTCTCTGGATCCGCGCGCGCTGCCAGTTGTGCGCTGACGGCGTAAAGGCGGGCAAGGTCTTCCAGATTTGTCTTTGCTTCCCGGTACAAGCGGGCATTTTCGATCGCGATCGCCGCCTGGTCGGCAAAGGCAAGCAAGGCACGCACCTCGTTCGGGGTAAATTCATGCAGACGGTCGAAGGAGACGTTGAAAACTCCGAGGACACGTTCATCCTTCTTGATGGGGAATCCGGCAATGGATCGGGTCTGCGCGTCACTCCCTTCCCGCAGCTGGTAGGCCGGCTCGTTCTGTGTATCGGCAATAACCACCGGGCGTTTTTCTCGGATCACCTGAGCGCTCAATCCGCTGGAGCGCGTTCGGTCCGCCGCGACCCGGCGCCGCCCCTCTCCCCACGCGCCGACGCCATAACTCAACGTGCCTGTCCTGGCGTCATAAATGAACAGTTGGACATCCGTTGCGTGCACGAGTCGTAGGGCACTCTCCACAATCACGTCAAGTACCGCATCCAGGTCGAGCGAGGTCGTAAGCCGCTGTCCAATTTCCCGTAGGGCATCCAGCTCCTGTGTGTGTAGGCTGGCCTCCCCCAGGAGCCTTTGTTCGTGCGACAATTGCCGTTCCAATTGACTCGTGGTGCGCGCCAGCAGATTGATCGCGAGAAGCACTCCCACATAACTGAAAACCATGCTCAGCACTGCCACCGGGCTGCGCGGGGCTGAATCCGCAACGGGAACGAACAGATACCCGGAAAAGACCAGCCCGATGATAACAGCCCAACCGAGCGCGGGGAGGGTACTCCAGCGGGCGCCCCAGAGTGCCAGGACGAAATAGACCAAAATGCGGCTGTTGACGTCACCGCCTCCCGTGAGCGCGTATATGCCGACGGCGGCGATCAGATCTGCAATGGTATATGGCACTGGTGAATGGCGCAATGAGGTGCGCGCGATCAGGAAATAGGCGAGCGGATGGATGAGAGCAAGGAGAATAGCGGCAACCGGTCCAAAGGGGGTTATCCAGGAGGGTTGGAAAAAGAGCGAGGCCAGCAACACGTAAATAAAGCCGGCCCACAGCATAAAAACAAGCCAACGCTCGATTCGGTTTCCGGAATAAACCTTTGACTCGCTCAATTCTCGCTACCCGCGATCCAGGACTAGAATTCTCTCAAAATTATACGCACTTTGCTTCAAGCCACCAATAGTACCCCGGATTCGGATAATGGTCAGACAATCCTGAACGCATCCACCAGAACACAGCGGCGTTCCCGGGTAAAGGTGCGCGGGCGGGTCATGCCTTCCCCGGTATAACCGGCGATGGAAAAGGAGGTAAATCCCTCGCCGCCATAGCCCAAGCCTGCCAAGTTAGGCCCGTTCTTGACGAAAATTGAGACGTTGATTTCCTTTGCCATACGGCTCAGATGGTCGAGGTGCTTGGAATACATCACAGCCGTATGGCGGCGCCCGCCTTCCACGGCAATTGCAAAATCGATGGCCGCGTCTGCGTTGGGAATGCGCACGAGCGGCAGGATCGGCATCATTTGCTCGGTCCAGATAAGTGTATGCTCCTTTGGCACCTCCGCAATGGCGAGGCGAACGTCGTCGCCGACGTTGATCCCAATTTCTTTCAGAATCGCGGACGGGTTTTGTCCGATCATCTTTTTGTTCAGACCGGTTGCCTGCCCTTTTTTCGCCGG
>JBLMXX010000474.1:0-5029 GCA_050257995.1 Acidobacteriota bacterium
AGGGCGTGTATGCCGCGGGTCTCGCCAACGGCGGGACAGCGGACAACGCAGGACAGCCCGGTCTCGACTTTTTCGCCAAGTTGAACAAAGCGGGCAACTTTGTCCCCGTGATCGGCAAGGCGGCTTCCCTGGCCAAGGGTGAAACGCCCATCCTCGTCCGCTGGGACTATAACGCGCTCGCCGACCGGGATACCCTCAAGGGCAACCCGAAAGTGGAAGTGGTTGTGCCCAAGTCGGGTGTCGTCGCCGGTGTCTACGTGCAAGCCATCAGTGCGTACGCACCGCATCCGAACGCGGCCAAGCTCTGGATGGAATACCTGTATTCCGACGAGGGTCAATTGGGCTGGTTGGCTGGCTACTGCCACCCCATCCGCTTTAACGACATGACCAAAAGCGGCAAGATTCCGGCGGCGATGCTCTCCAAGCTGCCGCCCGCCGACAACTATGCCAAAGCCGTATTCCCCACCCTGGATCAGCAGAACAAGAACAAAGAACTAATCACCAAGCAGTGGGATACGGTCGTCGGCGCGAACGTCAAGTAATCGTTTGTCACGGGCCATCCTCTCTCGCGTGCGAGAGAGGATGGCCACACACGAGGCAAATTATGGCGCAAGTCGCAGATGTCGGAACGCGAAAAACTAGTTTGCCCGGAATTGCATCCGGCGTGCTCTCTTTATCGTGGCTGGGGGTCGCGCCTTTTTTCTTGTTCGCCATCCTCTTTATGTTCTTGCCCGGCGCCTATTTCATCGTGGAGAGTTTTAGGGATGCCGCGGGAAACTGGACTCTAAAAAACATTGTCGACTTGTTCCAGCCGACCATCCTAAATTCGTACATCCTGAGTATCCAGGTCAGCGCCGTCACAGCCATCGGCGGCGGGATTTTCGGATTTCTGCTCGCGTACGCCGCCATTCTCGGCGGACTGCCCAAATGGGTCCGCACTGCATTGATGACATTCTCGGGAGTCGCTTCGAACTTTGCCGGTGTCCCGTTGGCTTTTGCGTTCGTATCGACCATGGGTCGCACGGGTTTTGTGACGGCTCTGCTCAATAACGTCCTAGGATTCAGGATCTACGATGCGGGATTTAGTCTGTACAGTTTCTGGGGACTGGCAGTGACGTATCTCTATTTCCAGTTTCCGCTGATGGTGCTCGTCATGGCGCCCGCGCTCGACGGGCTCAAGCGCGAGTGGCGCGAAGCCTCCGAGAATATGGGGGCGACCGGCTGGCAATACTGGCGCTATGTCGCGTTGCCCATTCTCCTGCCTTCACTCCTGGGGACCATGATCCTGCTCTTTGGCAACGCCTTTGGCGCGTATGCCACTGCTTATGCCCTCACCGGGAGCACAATGTATCTCGTGACCATCCAAATCGGCGCGCAGATTCGTGGGGATGTACTGCACAATCAAAATCTCGGTTATGCACTGGCGTTTGGAATGGTCGTGATCATGGCGATTTCGATGTCTTTGTACACCTGGCTCCAGAGACGCAGTGCGAGGTGGTTGCGGTGAAAAGATTTCCCTTTTGGTCATGGCTGTGGATCATTTTGGGCATTCTGTATTTCTTCCTCCCGCTTCTCGGGACGCTGGAATTCTCTTTGCGCATCCGGCGAGAGGCTTATACTCTGGATGCCTACCAGATCGTCCTGAGTGATCCGAATTTTAGGAACTCGTTCACGTATTCGACCGTGCTGGCACTTGGAACGATCGTTTTCGGCTTGCTGCTGATAGTGCCTACGCTGTACTGGGTGCACCTCAAGATGCCGCAACTGCGCCCCGTCGTCGAATTCATCACCCTGCTTCCCTTTGTCATCCCTGCCATCGTGCTCGTCTATGGTTTCCTCCGCATTTACGGCAGTGGATCGCCGCTGGGTCTCAAACTCACCGAGACCGACCGGACCACCGATCTCCTCTTGATGTTCGGCTACACGGTGCTGGCTCTCCCGTACATCTTCCGGTCGGTGGATGCGGGACTGCGGGCCATTGACGTTCGCACGCTTACCGAAGCCGCGCAGAGTCTCGGCGCCGACTGGTTCACGATCCTGTTTCGCGTCATTCTTCCCAACCTGCGCGTGGCGCTCTTGAGCGGTGCCTTTCTGACCTTTGCGATCGTGATCGGCGAGTTTACCCTGGCAAGCATACTGGACCGGCCGGCGTTTGGACCGTATCTTCAACTGATCGGCGCGAACCGCGCCTACGAGCCGTCCGCCCTGGCGATCATCAGTTTTGCGTTGACCTGGGGGTCTATTGGTCTGCTTCAATTTGTAGGCCGCGGCGCGACGGGACAGGGACAGGTAGCCGGAGCCCATTAAGCCACAATACCGTTTGAGGAATCCTGGAGTTACTATGGCGTTTCTTGAACTCAACAATGTAACGAAAGCGTTTGGGACGGTGACGGCAGTCGACAATTTCGACCTGAAAGTCGAGCGCGGGGAACTGGTTTCGTTCCTGGGACCCAGCGGATGTGGCAAGACGACAACTCTGCGGATGATTGCCGGATTTGAGTTGCCCACGTCGGGCGTCGTTAAGGTGAACGGAGAGGACATTACGAACAGACCGCCGAACAAGCGCAACGTCGGAATGGTCTTTCAATCGTACGCCTTGTTTCCGAACATGACCATCGCCGATAATATCGGCTTTGGACTCATGATCGGGAAAAAACCGAAGGACTATATTCAAAGTCGTGTGCAAGAGATGCTCGCCCTGATTCACATGCAGCAGTTGGGCGACCGTTACCCGTACCAGCTCTCAGGAGGTCAGCAGCAGCGCGCCGCTCTGGCGCGCGCCCTGGCCTACCAACCGCAGGTACTGCTGTTGGACGAGCCCCTCTCCGCGCTGGATGCCAAGATCCGGGTCTCGCTGCGAGGTGAAATTCGCTCCATCCAGAGGCAATTGGGCATTACGACGATTTACGTCACGCACGATCAAGAGGAAGCGCTTTCGCTTTCGGACCGGGTTGTCGTCATGAACGACGGTCACATCGAGCAGTTGGGGACACCGTTCGAGATTTACAACTTTCCGCAGACCCAGTTCGTCGCGAATTTTGTCGGCACGCTAAACACGCTCCAAGCCGTTGTGCGGTCTCCGGAAGAAAAATGCCTGACCGTGGATGGTCAGGACATCAAGACGGCGGGCAATCTGGACGCACACCAGGGCGAGTCCGTGTCGATCTCGATTCGCCCTGAGCGAATCAGCATGTATGGCGAAATCCAGAAGGTCAACGTCATGCAGGTCACGGTCGAAACGATCAACTTTCTTGGTTCCATTGTGCGCATTCAGGTGCGCTCAGGGCAGAACATGTTCTACATGGACACGTTCAACAACCCGTTCCTGGAACTGCCGAAAATCGGCGACAAGATCCCTATTACCTTCTCCGCCGAAGCCGTCCTGGTCCTGCGCCATTCGGCGGACCAGTCCTCTCTCCAGCCCGCATGAATTCGTAAAGACGTCGAAAGCACACGGGCGGATGGAAGGGCGCTTGATCAATCGCCCGTCCATCCGCCCCTTCATTCGTTCAACAATTGCACCAGGTCATCCGGGTGCTCCACAACCACATCGGCGCCGGTTCGCTCGAATTCTTCGCGCATCCCCTCTTTGTCCGCCGCGGGTGCCAGGCATCCAATCGAGATAAAGTCCATCTTCTTCTTTGCGGCGTTCGCCGCCTGGATATCGTCGAGCGTATCGCCGATATAGGCACACCGCACCCGCCCCGGCGTGATGCGCCGGACAGCCTCAAGTAGTGTGTAGGGATGCGGTTTGCTCAGGTTAACCCACCGCCCGGTTTGCCCAAACTGCTTCTCTTCCGCGGCCACAACATCCTCGTGAGTGACGAGCGAGCGAAACCGCTTGCGCATTCCTGTTGTTTCGAGAGCGTAGATCGCCTGATTGCGGGGTCTACCGGTGGCGATACCCAGTGCCGCTCGCGTGCCAACGGCATCCAATGCCGATGCACCGGCGATGGGACGCTCGCGCCGGATGAGTCCTGGACCAATAAAGACCGATGGCGCCTGCCCGTATTCCTGGGTGAAGAATTCGGATCCGAGATACACCTCTTCAAAAATCCGCTTGACGAGATTCATGCCGCGCGGGTCGCCTTCAGCAAAGACGAGGTGAGCATTTCGCGAACTCAGCAGGTGCTTCGCGACTTGGAGACCGCCACCGGCATTCCTGAGCTGCCGAGCAAAAGACCCAATGTTCTTGCGCGCGTAAAGGTCTGCGACGTTGGTGTGAATTGCAGCTCCCTGCCAGCGCAAGTACGCCAGGACCTCTGCGCTGTTCTTGTGTAACTCCACCACACCTATGGCATCCACAAGACTGGCGAAATAATAAAGGAGACCCGTCGTCAGGTCCCAGTCGTTGTTGAATCCCCCCGCCATCTTGAAAGCCGCCACATCTTCGGGCGAGACCAGTTCTCCCTCGAAAGGCGCCAGCCCCAGCGCCGCCTCCAGGTACAGTTGCACGGTCAGTCGAATCGCGTGGCGATAGGATTCTGTCACGTCAATCAATACGCCGTCTATATCGTATACGAGCACGTCCAGCTGCATTTTGAGCATCTTGGTCATTTACGCGTCATGGAGAATTCTTTCGTCAAGCCAAGCATCCCGCGTTTCTGCAGGATGCTTTTCGCCCTCATCCCGGGCGACGCGCCCCGCTCCAGCCGTTCCCAGGCTGGTGCGAGAAATCCCTCCTCGCCCCGCCCGCGCCGCGCCAGCCCGCTTTGCGCGATCTCGACCAGCGTACATACTAGCCCCGGGACCGGCTCGCGCGCCGCCAGTCCTCGCTCGGCCACGGCACGGCGATACCGGACCATTGCGGGCCAGGGATCGGGACCGAGCGCATCGTCGAAATACGCGGCGACCTGTGGAAGCGATTCCACCCAACCCAGCGCGAGCGCGTTCGCCACCATCGATTCACCGGGCGGCTGCTGGCAAGCCGGTCGCACTTCAATCGTCGAATTCTGGACCCGCGCCCGCGCCGAATTCCACACGTAATGCTCGTGCCAAAGGAACTGGTCAAAGGACGCGTCAGGATGGC
>JBLMXX010000475.1:0-5225 GCA_050257995.1 Acidobacteriota bacterium
CGGATGCCGTCATCGAAGGCAAGAACATCCGCGGCGTGATTGCGGCGGAAGCCGAAGAGTACGGCGGAGTGCCCGCGCCTGCCGAACAACTGCCTCCGGAACCGCAAGTCGTCCCGGGCGACGAGGGAATTGAAGCGGGAACCGGAGACGAGGCGGAAGAAATCCAAGTCGCTGAGGTTCAAGGCAAAGTACCCGAAGGTGAGGCAGCGTAGCCATGGCCAGCCCAGCAGAACAGATCAAGAAATTGCGTGAAATGACCGGCGCTGGCGTCCTCGATGCCAAGCGCACCCTTGATGAGCACAACGGCGATTTTGACAAGGCGCTGGCCGTGCTCAAAGAAAAAGGGCTCAAGCAAGCGGCTAAAAAGGCCGAGCGTGTGGCTAAACAGGGCCTCATCGAGACCTATGTCCACGGCGGTCGGATCGGCGTTATGGTGGAGGTGAACTGCGAGACAGACTTTGTCGCAGCGACCCCTCAATTTAAGGAACTCGTTCACAACATAACCCTACAAATTGCCGCCCAGAATCCCACGTTCGTGTCGGTGGAAAGCATTCCCGCCAGCGTCGTCGAGGAGCAGCAGCGGATCTACGCGGAAGCCGCCAAGGCGGATGGCAAAAGCGGTCCCATCGTGGAAAAGATCGTCAAAGGCAAGACGGAGAGTTGGCTCAAGGAGTCTGTGCTCCTGCGCCAGCCGTTTATCCGCGATGACAGCCAGACGATTCACGATCTGATCCAAGCGACCATCACCATATTGGGAGAAAATATCGTCGTGCGGCGATTCGCACGCTTTGTACTCGGAGAGTAGAAAATGGATGAGAGGGGAAATTAGTGGAAAGCAAGGGTGACTGATTTCCCTTCTTTTCCTCTGATTTCCCCTTTTCTCACACGGCGCAGCCAAGCCGCATCAAGTTCCAACCGAGGGAGGAAATGGCGGAGCCCAAGTACAAACGCATTTTACTGAAACTCGGCGGAGAAGCGATGTCCGGCAGAGGACAGCCGGGGATCGATCCCAAGTCTGTTGCCTACCTCGCCGACGAAATCCAGGCGGTCAAACAGCACGGAGTCGAAATTGCCCTCGTAATTGGCGGCGGGAATTTCTGGCGTGGCAACGATCCCTATGCTCAGGGAATGGACCGCGCCAGTGCGGATTACATGGGAATGCTCGCCACCGTCATGAATGCCCTCGCTCTGCAAGACGCACTCGAACGCCGCGAGATCATCACTCGGGTCCAAACCGCTATTGAAATGCGTGCCATCGCCGAGCCCTACATTCGCCGCCGCGCCGTGCGGCACCTGGAGAAAGGGCGTATTGTCATCTTCGGCGCCGGCACGGGCAATCCCTTTTTCACTACCGACACCGCCGCCGCGCTGCGCGCCCAGGAGATTGATGCGCAGGTCATGCTCAAAGCGACCAAGGTCGACGGCGTATACGACAAAGACCCCTTCAAGTATGCCGACGCGAAAAAATACGAACGGATCACGTACAACGAATTTATCATGGCAGAACAGGTGCAGGTCATGGACAATACGGCCGTCACATTGTGCATGGAGCACAGTCTGCCGATAATCGTCTTTGATCTCTCGCAACGGCACGCGGTCGAGCGGGTGGTGATGGGTGAGTCCATCGGAACGATCATCTCGCGTTAGGAGCCGATTATGATTGACGATGTCAAAGCCGATGCTGAAAACAAGATGAAGAAGACGATCGACGCGCTCAAGCGCGAACTGGTCGGCATCCGCACCGGCCGCGCCAGTCCCGCGTTGATCGAGCCGCTGAAGGTCGACTATTACGGGGTCGCCACTCCGCTCCAACAGATCGCGACGATTGCCGCGCCTGAGGCGCGCCTTTTGACCATCAAGCCGTACGACGCCTCCACTCTCCACGCGATTGAAAAGGCCATTCTAAAATCAGACCTGGGCCTCACGCCGATGAACGACGGCAAGATCATTCGCCTCTCTATCCCGGCCCTGACTGAAGAACGCCGTCGCGAGCTCACCAAAGTGGTGCACAAGCATTCCGAAGAAGCGCACATCGCCCTGCGCAATGTCCGCCGCGACGGTCTCAAGGACCTCGAAGAGATGGAAAAGGAAAAAATGATCTCCGAGGACCAGCATTTCAAGGGAAAGGAATTGCTCCAGGAGTTGACGGACAAATACATCGCCCTGGTCGACCAGGTTGCCAAGGCGAAAGAAGCGGAAATCATGGAGGTATAGTCCGATCCTTCTTCGCGCGAATGTGAATTTCACGGCCGGGCGATCGAGCTATCGGACTCTCGAACTATGGAACCAGACAAGAGCGCACTGACCAAAATCCCCACGCACGTCGCCATTATCATGGACGGCAACGGACGCTGGGCACGCCAGCGGGGCTGGCCGCGGCTGGCAGGGCATCGCGCCGGCGTCGAAAATATGCGGCGGGTGCTCGAGAGCGCCGTGGATTTTGGGATTCAAGTACTGACCATCTACGCTTTTTCGACGGAGAACTGGGGACGTCCGGAGGATGAGGTTCACGGGCTTCTCAATATCATCGACGAAGTGCTGCAGCGCGAGGTGCCTCTGCTGAACAAGAACGGCGTCAAACTGCGCCACATGGGCTCGGTGGAAGGGCTGGGTGAGCGCACGCGCGAAGCGGTGCGCCGCGCGATAGAGTTGACTCAAGCCAATGATCGCATCACGCTAAATGTGGCATTCAATTATGGCGGACGCGCCGAGATCCTCGAAGCGGTGCGCCGCATGCTCCGGGATCACGTCGCCCCGGACCAGGTGAACGAGTCACTTTTTTCAAACTACCTCTACTCTGCCGGTCTCCCCGATCCCGACCTGATCATCCGGACAGCGGGGGAAATGCGCCTCTCGAACTTTCTGATCTGGCAGTCCGCCTACTCGGAATACTATACCACCGCCACTCTGTGGCCCGATTTTGACAAGCAGGAGCTCTATAACGCGCTGCTGGCGTTCAGCCAGCGCCAGCGCCGGTTCGGCAAACTCGAAAACGTCTAAGACGGTTCCTGCGGGATTCCTTCGTGCTCAGATACCGCCTCGCCAGCGCCATCATTCTGATCCCTCTGATCATCGGGTCCGTGATCCTTGGCGGGCTCGCCTTCTTCGCGGTAATCACCGTCGCGTTGCTCATCGCCGACTATGAGTTTTTCCAGATGGCAGCGCGCGCCGGCTATCGACCGAACGTTCTTTTCGGACTGGTGCTGTGTGAAGCCTTCCTCCTCGACGCATTTCTCGGCGGCACCGGCACGCTGGCGATCCTGGCGGCGGCTCTGGTGGTCTCCCTGGCCGCCTCGGTATTTTGGCCGCGCGAGGGATGGATCACGGGGTGGTCGCTGACGCTGGCGGGTGCCCTGTACATCGGAGTCCTGGGCAGTTATGCCCTGTTCATGCGCGGCCTGCCGGACGGCGCGATCTGGACCGCGCTTGCGCTTCTTGCCACCTGGGCAACCGATACGGCCGCGTTCGTGACGGGGACCCGTTTCGGGCGGCACGGATTCTTTAAAAATATCAGCCCTAAGAAAACGTGGGAGGGCGCCATTGGCGGGTGGACCGCCTCCACCCTCGCCATGATGGGCTTGGGCTGGATCGCAGGACTGCCGTTAATACACGGTTTCCTCTTGGGACTGGGGATCGGTATCGCCGGGAGCCTGGGCGATCTCGCCGAATCCGTCGTCAAGCGACAATTGGGCGCCAAAGACTCTGGTGCCATTGTCCCGGGGCACGGCGGTCTCCTGGACCGCATCGATAGCCTGCTGTTTGCCGCTGTCTTTGCATATTACTATATGGTTTGGATCGTGCGCCTCTGAGAGCGACGGCGCATCGCGACGCGTTTCTATGTTCAACATCTTTATCTCCGTCGTATCGCTGGGGAATATCATCCTTTCCTCGGCGATTATCATTGTATCGTTTTCACTTTTTCTCTACCTGACCGCGAACAATTGGCGCAATTCGGTCGCGCGAACTTTTTCCGCGCTGCTCGCCTTTGTCACGATCGTCTTTATTGGAGACGTCTTTCTCCTCCGGGTCGACACGTTCGCCGATGCCGTGACCTGGCTCAAGCTTAAATGGCTGGGCATTGCCTTTATTCCCGCCGGCTATTTGCACTTTTCTGATGCGGTCTTGCGCGCCACGCACGCATACTCGCGACTCCGGCGCGCCGCCATTGCCGCCTCTTACCTGGTCAGCGCCGTGTTTCTCCTCCTTGTCGCCTTGACCGACCTCGTCGTCCGCGACGGTTTTTACTTTCCCCAAGCGACCCAGTTCAGCGGTGGTCCGCTGTTCCCGCTCTTCGGGATTTTCTTTTTTGCCTTGACGGGCTGGGGCTTTTATAACCTTCGCACGGCGCGCCGCCGCACTCTGACTCCAACCACGCGCCGGCGCATGGTGTACCTGGCCGCGGCGTTCCTCGCGCCCGCGCTGGGCGTCTTCCCGTACCTGATCATTGCCAGTTTTCCTGCCGAATTCTCGCCCTCTCTGCTCCTCCTCATCACATTGGTGGGCAAGATGGGCATCGGTACGATGATCGTGGTCATGGCGTATACGGTGGCTTACCAGGGCGCGCTCTCGCCTGACCGCATTATCAAGCACAATCTGATTCACTATCTTTTGCGCGGGCCCCTGGTCGCGACCGCGGTCGTCGGCTTGATGCTGTCCGTTCCAAGCGTGGAGCGGTGGCTGGGGCTCTCGCGGGAAACGGTTCTGTTTGCGACGGTGATTGCCGCCATCGTCACCCTGGAACTTGCGATCAACCTGGGCAAGCCGTTTATCGACAAGGTCATTTTTTGGGGCGACCGTGACGAACTGGAGCGTATCCAGGAGATCGACAAGCGCCTGCTTACCACCAGTGACTTGCGCCAACTCCTCGAGAACATTCTGGCGGCGCTGTGCGACCTTTTGCGCATCCAGAGCGGCTTTGTCGTGGCGCCGGATGACAAGCAGTGGCGGATTGAAGCAGCCGTGGGTCCCCGCGAAAACCTCCGCCAGTTTATCACCTCCATTGACCTTTTTGAGGTGGTCGGGAAAGAAGGCGAGCAGGGCGAGATCGGCTTCTTCGCCCGCGATGGGTTCTGGCTGTGGCGACTGCACAGCAAGTCACGCGAGGCGGTCCTCGGTGTGATGGGGGTAGCGGCGCGTGCCGTCGAGCCCGACCTATCCGAACACGAGCAGGAACTGATCGCGGCGCTCGCAGAGCAAGCCGCCCGCGCGTTGGAAGACCGCCAGCT
>JBLMXX010000476.1:0-10089 GCA_050257995.1 Acidobacteriota bacterium
GAAAGGGTAGAACCGCTGGTGCCCAGGCCAAGCGCCAAGAGGCAGAGCAGGTAGACCCAGAAGGCAGGGTGTCGTATGGTGATGGCAGTGTATGACATCCAAGATGATTCGCAGAACGCTGGAGCGCCCGGCTACGGCACGCTCCAGCATGACGACACGCCGCGCGCGTGCCGTTGTCGAGGCGCGCGCGTTTTCTGACGAGGGTCATTGCCTTTTTCCACGTTGCGTAAAGTCCATCCTATCCGATGCGGCACACAACGCCGCGCGGGAGACTAGGGACCTGCCGCAGAGGAAGGGAAACTCGTGCGTGCCCTTCGTGGATGAGGCATTGATCGCTCTCGCTACTCTTCGCGGATGGCTGCGCGCACTTGGGTCACGACTTCGGGCGGAAGCTCCTCCATGTTGTGCACGGCTTTGGCATGTTCCGCCGCCTGTTTCAAAACCTCTTCCTCCGTTGAGGCACGGATTACAGTGTTGCAGTCCAAGCCGAGATCCCTGCAACGGAATACCTTGTCCATTGTTCTCACCTCCTTTCCTTGTCAGAATCGCATGTGCCACCCACGAGTGTCCATGCCCATCTCAATAATGGCACCTTTAGCCTTGAACAGCACGCACATGGACACTTGCATGCCCGTGGGCGGCGCGCCGCCAACGCGTGCCAGAAAACGCTACTGCCCGCCGATTCCGCCGCAAAGTGTCTTGCGAAATGCAAGCACGCTTGCCAGCGAAAACCCCACACGCCAAAAGTCCGCGCCCGCGACGGAATCGGCGGGCAGGTGTTCCACGCTCGTGCATGGTCAGTGTTTGCAAACGCCGTGACGATGACTCTAGCGTGCTACTCTGCGCCGCGCTCCTGGGCAGCTGCTATATCCCAGAAGAGTGCCATTCGCATTACGTTGTTCGTGTGTTCCGCAGTATGTTGGAAGGTTTTACTGACTACCCAGAGCAAAGTTACTGTACCCCATCCAGTTTCGCGGGTCTCATGCCATACAGGTTCGTCAAACTGGGTGAGGAGTGCAATCTGCTCGTTCCGCACTACTTGGAATGTCCTCACCAAACTTTCTATGGTGTGACCTGAACTCCACTCTTTGTCTGCATCGAGATCATCTTCTGAAATACGTGGTTTTCCAAGCCATTGGTGCATACTGGGCAGTGCGACATTTCGTTCATAATAAGCCATATGAAAGACATGACGAGCGGCTGTCCATCCTCCCAATTTACTTGGCGGTTGAATGTATCTTCGTTCGGGTGGCATTTGTTCTGCTGCCCAAATAAAACCATCCGCCGTTGAGCGTAGTTGGTTTTGAAACCAATCAGAAAGCGTCATCTCGGTGACTCCTTTTTCTATGTCCGCTGGGTTGCGCGACTCAACCCGAAAGGGCATGCCGTGGAACTACCTGCTTCCCGCCAAATTGCGGGAAGCATACAAATGGGTGTATGCTTTACGCAACTTTATTGCGGGAATCTACGTTTCCGCCTCCCTTGGTCTGGGGCTCGGCGGGCATAACCAATTCGAGCGTATCCAGCCGACTATGAATCCGCCTGGTGGCCGCGACAACGAGTACGGGTATCGTGGCTGTCATTCCGAAAGAGACGAATCATTCCCGGATGTCCGGGGTAGGCGTCGGAAACCCGTATTGCTGGAGAGCCCGCTCCCAATCCGGATGCTGTGTTCGATAGACGTCGATGACCGACGCGCAGACATCCACCTTCAAGGGAGAGTATCCTTGGTAGGAATACAGCCGCCCGAACACGATGGGACTGCTCCAGTGCTCGCGGTCCAGATAGCCGAACCGGTAATAGTATTGTCCCGCTTGGTAGCACCAGCCCTCCTCGCCAAACATGATTATCGGGCCGGGGAGCGAGAGGGCGTAAAAGGGAATGAGTTGCCGGAGGTCCTGGGGGTAACGGCCTTCCCGGGCATAGTAGGCGTCGATCGCCTGGCTGACTTGTCCGGCTCGTTCTCTTGTGAGCGCGCGAAAGTCAACTCTCTGCGCCCAGTTCGAGAGGGCCAACAAAACCGGGATGAGGAGCAAGTACGACAGACCCGCGAACCTGGTTCTACCGGGGAGAAGGAAGAAGAGCATCACACCGCAAAAGAGGATGGTCGCTACCGGAAGGAACAACAACAAGTTACCGAGCGGATCATTGGTCGTGTCCCAGACCATGAACCAATAGAAGGTGTGCATCAGCTTGACAAACAGTATGGCGCCCACGCTAACGCAGACCACAATGATTCGGCCCGTCGGCAGGCGGGACCCTCCCACGGTCCCGCTTGGTACCGTGTGTGCCATCTTCCACTGTTGGTACAACTTCAATGCGGAATAAAGAAGCAATGCTCCTACGACGAGCGCCAGGGGAAAGACCACAAGATAGAGGAGCATCCCCGGGTCAGCGAGGGGTTGCGGTAGGGCGTGCGCGATCTCCAAGCGCGTCGAGTCCGGCAAGGACAGCGGCACGAGGAGGAGGAAGCCGGCGACGATCCAGACGACATAGCTTGCGCGCTTGGCGGCCAGCACCACAATCGCGGCCAATAGCCAACCGATGATCACCCATCCGATGCTCCCATCCAGGCTTGCCGTCCCAAATATTAACATTGCAATTTGCCACCATGAGTACGTTAGGACGACTACCGCAACGATCCAACCAAGATAGGGGGCTTGCTTGGCCACCAACCCCACAATGGCGGCCAACAGGCAACCGACCATCATAATCGCAATCATGCTGTAAAGAGGGGCTCCAAACATACGGCTTGCCCATAGCCACCATGCGTACGTCAGGACGACTACGACAAACAGGCCAAATACTTTCATTTTCATGGGTCACTTTCATTGGCGGACGGGTTCGCGTACCGCCTGTTCAAAGACCACAGACACAAAAAGCACCCGCCGCCGACTGCGCCTTAGCGCGTCAACACGACAGGTGCTTTCCCGCTGTAAGGAAAGAACACTGAAAACGTCCCCATCGGCTGCCATTGGAGACAATATATCATTTCTGCGCCTCCACGACGAGGCCGGGTGCTTCTCCCGAGGGAGAAGTGGACGGTACCGCACTACAGGGGAGCTATGCCAGGTATTACGAGGTCTATTGTATCGCGATTCGATAGAAAGGCAAAGCGGGCGACACACCTTACGGTTCTCCCGCAAACGCACGATGCAGGAGCGATTGAAACAGGTCGCCTAGTTGTTGGCGACGCCGCGCAAGCACAACAATGAACCCGGACTTGCAATTCATTCGGGCAAATGGAATTTGCCGCAACCCACGGCAATGTCCGCCTGCGCGGACAAGATCGGTTGCCGAGGCAGGTCGGCATCGCTGGGGCTTGCAGCGATTTTAGTTGCCCGGCGATCGTGCCGCTTTCAGGTCGTCACTCAGTTCGTGACGAGCACCTTGCCGAACTGCTTGCGGTCCATGAGGTACTGCTGGGCGGCGGCGGTCTCGGCGAGCGGAAAGGTGCGGTCGATCACGGCGTGAAATTTGTGCTGTCCCATCAGTTCCCACACCGCGCGGAATTCGGCGCTGGAGAAGGCGAACGAGCCGAGGATCGTGATCTGCTTCCAGAACGTGCTCCAGAGGTCCGTCTGCCCATAACGCCCCGTCGTGCTCCCGCAGGTGACGAGCCGCCCGAGCGGGTGGAGCGAGGCAATGCTCTTTTCCCAGGTCGTCGTCCCCACGTGCTCCACGACCACGTCCACGCCGCGATTCCCCGTGATGCGCATCACTTCGTGGTAAAAATTCTCGTCCGCATAATTGATGCCGTAATCCGCGCCCAGTTCTTTTGCCCGGTCGAGTTTTGCCGCGGTGCTCGCGGTCGCAATGACCTTGCAGCCGAAATACTTGGCGACCTGGATGGCAGCGACCCCGACGCTGCTCCCGGCGGCGAGGACGAGCAACCATTCGCCCGGCTGGCACGCCGCCCGCGTGACGAGCATGTGCCACGCCGTGCCAAAGGCGGTGGGGACGGCGGCGGCGTCGAGGAAGGATAGCGATTCGGGGATGCGGAGGAGGATGGACGCGGGCACGGAGATATATTCCGCGAATCCGCCGTCCACGTTCACGCCGATCACCTTGCGCCGCACACACAGGTTGTCGTTCCCGCTCCGGCAGAACTCGCACGCGCCGCAGGTGACCGCCGCGCCGACGAGCACGCGGTCTCCTACCTTCCAGCCCTGGACCGCACTGCCGATCTCGGCGATCTCGCCCGCGGGTTCCAGCCCTCCGATGTGCGGCAGGGGCGCGTGCACGCCGTGCGAGCCCTCGCGTGTGAAAATGTCCAGGTGATTCAGCCCGCACGCGCGCACGTTGACCAGCACGTCGTGCGGACCCACGCGCGGCGTCGGCACCTGCTCGAATTTGAGGTTCTCGATCCCGCCGCGCCGGTGGAAAATCGCCGCTTTCACAGTTTGTCCAATTGGAAGGTCTGCAAGCCGTCGGCAGGCAGGGTCTCTAACGCGCGGTGGTCTTGCGAGCATGCCACGAGGAACCCGACCGCGTCTCCCCACTCGGATTTCAAGTCCGCCCGGGAAAGGGCGATCTCGGTCACCCGCTCGCGAACGTTCACGCGCGCGGCGACCGCTGCCTCGCGCCAGATCTCCTGTCCTTCCGCGCGCAAGACGTGGGCGACCGTCTGCCCCGGCTCGATCGCGATCTCCCAACTCAGCGCCAGCGGCGAGTCCGTTTCGACGTACTCGGGGCGCGTGTTATAGCGCAGCCCGTGCGGCGTGGAGAGGTAGAGCGCCAGGCGCACGCCGGTGAGATCGACGCGGCTCTCGACGCGGAAGAAAAGCTCGCCGGCATTATAGCCGTAATAGACGCGCGCGAGCCGGGTCTCGGCGTGCTGCATGGTGCCCGTGCTGGTCACGGGCGCCGCCACCCCCGCGCCGTTCCATTCAGCCCCCACCTCGGCGTCGGCGGCGAGCCGCGGGGTCACGAGCGCCGTAATGCCGCGCTCGCCGTTCTCCTCCTCGGCTTTGAGGATGGGCGCCTTGAGCTCGTCGGGGGTCGGCAGGCCGATGATCGAGTACACGTTCTGCAGGTGGCCGCGGAAGAGGTCGTCGAACATCGCGTTTTGCGCCGAGTTGTTGCGGCGGGAATACCACCAGAACCAGTCGCTCCCCTCCGCGACGTACAGTTCGTCCCACGCCCGCGCGACCACGTCGTCGTCCGACAGCGCGAAATCGCGATGCCAGCTCCCGAGCGCGTCGCGGGTCTGCGCCAGCAGTTCCCACGCGCGGTTCTGCGCCGGCTCGCCGATCCAGGTATCGAAATTGCCGTTGATCCAACTGCCCGCCGCCAGGCGCTTTAACTTTTCGCGCGGCGGGTTTTCGCGCAAATATTCGTCGACGGTGACCGTGCGCAGCCAGGAATCGTTCGAAATGGCTGCATAGAGCTCGCGGAAAAAAGGATCGCCGTTGTCGTCGTACGATTCCCATGCGTTCTCGCCGTCGAGGATGATGGAGACGAGATAGCCGTGTTCCTGGTCGGCAATCCTCTCCCGGATCCGGTTCAGGCGGTAGACCATTTCCGCCGCGGCGTCGCGCGCGGACATGGACTGGTACGCAAAGCCGATGCGGTCCGAGATAACGTGATCGCGGAAGATGAGCGCCGTGGCGGTGCGCGGCTTGCCTGTCCGCGCAAAGGTGTAGGGCTGGTACAGGACGCGCGGGTTGGTCACGTTCCCTTCATTGTCCCGTCCGATCGCGGTGCCGAGCGAACGCGCCAGGATGTCTTCGTCCGACGCCAGCCACCGGAAACTTGCGCCCACGCCGTCCAACAACTCTTCGCTCACGGACCCTTCGGGGGGCCATAGCCCCAACGGGTCGGCGCCGAAAAAAGTGCGGTGCGCGTCCACGGCGCGCCGGATCTGCTCGGCGGCATCTTCGGGATGCGCGAATAGAGTGGCGGGCAGGGGGATGGAGGGAAGCGCCTCGTGCGCAGAACGCTGATCGACCAGGAGCGGCAGGATCGGGTGATAGTAGGGGGAGACGGAAAGCTCGATCTGACCCCGCGCGGCCAGCTCGCGGTGAAAGGGGATGACGCGCGCGGCCAGCTCGCGATGCTTGCCGATAATGGCGGCGACATCGGCGGAAGTAAAGTTCTGCGCCTTGTCCACCATCCCTCGCAGGGTCTCGTCTAGGGCAATCGCGCGCGGGTCGATCCACGCCAGGTTGAACCAGGCGGCGAGGTCGAGATAATACGCGTCGGGCAGGTCGGGGTGATCGCGGCGGTCGCGCAGGTGGACGTAGGCGGGGTAGCGTTCCAGGAGGCGGGAATGGATGGAAAAAAAGTGCTCGCGGAGAAATTGTTTCTCTTCCGGCGTCCACGCTTCTTTGAGACTCAATAACTGCCACTCGTCCGTGAAGCGTCCCTCGCCGATTCCCGCCAGTTGCTCGACGAGAGAGGGGACGAAATTAACGGTGCAGTGAATGGCGGGAAAGTCGGCGACGAGTTCCGCCATGTGCATATAGTCCTTCGCCGCATGCAGCCGCACCCAGGGAAGGCAGGCGGGTCCACCGGAAAGGTCGCGATAGTTAGGTTGGTGCTGGTGCCAGACGAACGCAACGTACAGCGGATGGGTCATAAGCAGTGGTCCGTGATCGGCGACGCTGCCACCGGCCTGCCACAACGCTCCATTATGTCCTGAGCTGGGGGAAGAGGATGACTTCGCGGATAGACGCCTGGTCGGCGAGGAGCATGAGCATCCGGTCAATGCCGACGCCGAGACCGCCGGTGGGCGGCATCCCGTGCATGAGGGCTGTGATAAAATCGTAATCGATCTGGTGGGCTTCGACATCGCCGGCGCGGCGCTGTTCCGCCTGACCGGCAAAGCGCTGGAATTGGTCCACCGGGTCGTTCAATTCGGTGAACGCGTTGCCCAGTTCGAGCGTCCCGGCGAATGCCTCAAATCGCTCGACGATGTGGGGATTGTCCGGTTTCTTTTTTGCAAACGGCGAGATCTCTTCCGGATAGTCCATCACGAACGTCGGTTGAATGAGGCGCGGCTCGGCAAAGGTGCTGAACAATTCGTCCACCATCTTGCCCCAGGTCGGGTGCGACTCGACGTGCAAGCCCAGTTCTTCAATCCGCCCCCGGATCGACGCAAGGTCGGGGTAGGCGAGGATGTCCACGCCGCTGGACTCTAATATCACGTCCTGCATCGTCACGCGGCGCCACGGCGGCGTGAGGTCGACGGGATTCCCCCGGTAGGTGATCTGGGAGGTGCCGAGCGCCGCCTGCGCGCACGCGTTATACAGTTCCTCGACCAGCGTCATCATCGTCGTATAATCGGCGTACGCCTGGTAGCACTCCATCATCGTGAACTCGGGATTGTGCTCGGTATCGATCCCCTCGTTCCTGAAATCCTTGCTGATCTCATACACGCGCTCGATCCCGCCGACCAGCAGCCGTTTCAAATACAATTCATCAGCGATGCGCAGGTAGAGATCGCGGTCCAATCTGTTGTGGTGGGTCACGAACGGCTCGGCGGCGGCGCCGCCGTAGAGCGGCTGGAGGACCGGCGTTTCCACTTCGAGAAAGCCGTGGTCGTCGAGGTAGCGGCGCATCGCGGTCACCGTGCGCGAGCGGATGACGAACGTCCGGCGCACCTCTTCGCTCGAAAGCAGATCGAGATAACGCTGGCGGTAACGGGTCTCGGTATCCTTCAACCCGTGCCATTTTTCGGGCATGGGTGAAAGCGTCTTGGCGAGCAGCTCAAACCGGCTGACCTGGAGCGTGATCTCGCCGGTCTTGGTGCGAAAGACGCTGCCCTCCGCGCCGACAAAGTCGCCGAGGTCCAGGTCCTTGTGCAGCATGGCATACTGGTCCGCGCCGACCGCGTCGCGGCGGAACATCAATTGGATCTTGCCGCTGCCATCCTGCAGATGCCCGAACGTCAGCTTGCCCATGTCGCGCAGCGATAGCAGCCGCCCCGCCAGCCGGACGCCCTCCAGCGCCGCGCCGCCGGTGAACGCGTCGATGGCCTCGCGCGCGGTGTGCGTGCGTGAGGCGCGCAGGGGGTACGGCTCGACCCCGCGCTCGCGCAGGCGCGCCAGTTTCTGGTAGCGCTGCTGCTCTTGATCGTTCAAACGTGCGACAAAATCATCGGGCATGGCTGCTCCAGGTGACGGTCGGGTTACCTTATTTCGGTGATTTTCAAGTAGCGGACCCCGTCCGGCGTCTTGACGGTCGCTTCCTCGCCGGCGCGCTTGCCGAGCAGCGCGCGCCCCACCGGCGACTCGTTCGAGATGCGCCCGCGGCGCGGGTCCGCTTCCGCCGAGCCGACGATCTGGTAGACTTCGTCGTCGCGCGTGCCGCGCTCGACCACCGTCACATACGAGCCGATGCCGACAATGCCCGAGGCGCGCGTGGCGTCGATCATCACCGCGTTCTTTAGCATTTGCTCGATCGTCATGATGCGGCCCTCGACAAAAGCCTGTTCGTTCTTGGCTTCGTCATAAGCCGAGTTTTCCATGATATCGCCTTCCTCTTTGGCAGAGTGAATGCGTTCGGCAATTTCGGCTCGGCGGACCGTGCGCAAATTCTCCAGCTCAGCTTCGAGCTTGGTGCGGCCTTCGGGCGTCAGGAAAATGGGTTTTTCAGCCATTGAGAGTATGTCCCCTCTGAATAAAAAATCAGTCGGACATCGCCGTACCGATCCTTCGGGACGACGTCCAACTGGGCGCATTATATCCCAATTTTGCAAATTATGCAACCGCGACACCCCGCCAAAATGTCGTTGACAGGCGCGGGAATCGGTGGTATCCTCCCGGCGTTCATGGCAGGACAGGACAAATGGAGGCAGAGTGTGACTCGAGCCGGTTCGGGCTGGACCATGCACTGGCTCGCCCCAATTCTCACCCTCATCGCATTGGCAGCGCTCGTCCCGCCGCCGGTGGCGGCGGGCAGCCCGGTCAGCGTTCTCATCAGCAACGTGCGCGATACCTCGTTCGTCGTTTCCTGGTTGACTCCTCTCGACGAGGCCGGTCAGGTGCAATTGGTCGGCGGTCCTGTGTTTCAGGATGACCGGGGCGCCGATTACAAAGGCAAAACTCACTATATTACGGTTGCCGCGCTGGCCGCGAACAGCCGTTACCAGTTCGACATCCTCAGCGGCGGCGGTCGCTACGACAATGAACGCGCGCACTATGCCGTGGTGACGGGCATCACGCTCGTTCCGCCCCTGCCGGACCTGATCGTGGGGCGCGTGCGGAACCCGGACGGCACGAATGCCGTCGACGCCATGGTCATCTTTACCATCCAGCAGGAACAGCGCGTGTCCGCTCCGATGTCGATGGTGCTGACGCCGCGGGACGGCGGATTTTTTCACATCAACCTCAGCGATGCCCGCATGCAGAGTGACCTCACGCGGTATTTTGCCTACGGCAGCCAGACTGACCTGCTGACGATCCAGGCGGTGAGCGGGCGCGGGCTCGGCTCGGTCCGCCTGCCGGTCGGCGACACCCGGCTGCGCGCGTTCAACCCCAACCAGACGATTGTGATCGATCTGAGCAGCGGCTCTCTGACGCCAACGCTTGTGGAACGCCTGCCCACCCCGACGCCGATTCCCTCCGCGCCACCGCAGGAGGCGGAGGGACTGGCCGTCGGGGTTGGAGTCGCCGCGCTCGTCTTTGTCGGAATTGTCGTCACTGCCATGTTGTACGTGTGGAAAAAGTAACCCTCTGGAGAGCACATGAGCATCATCATCCTCGGCCTCGGTCCCGGAGACCCGGCACTGCTGACAGTGGAAGCGCGTGACGCGCTGGCGCATGCACGCGAGATATTCCTGCGCACACGCGAGCACCCGACCGTCGCCACGCTGCCCAAACACCTGCGCATCCATTCGTTCGACCGGCTGTATAAGAAATTCGCCGATTTCGACGCGATCTATACCGCGATGGCGGAGGAGGTGGTCGCACGCGGGCAAAAGGCGAACGTAGTGTATGCCGTGCCGGGGCACCCGCTCTTTGGCGAGATGAGCGTGCAAAAGATCCTGGCGCAGGCGCGGGAAAAGGGCATTCCGGTGCGGCTCATCGCAGGCGTCAGTTTCGTGGACGCCGCGTGCGCCGCGCTCGCGCTCGACCCGCTGGCGCG
>JBLMXX010000477.1:0-9148 GCA_050257995.1 Acidobacteriota bacterium
AACGCGATGCGCGTCACACTTGCCCTCCCACTCCGCTGCGCTGCGGGGACTGTCGTGGCGGTAACGCAAGTGCCAGGGAACGACAGGTGCTTGACCTTTTACACATTGGGGATCGTTTTGAAGCGCGCACGTCCCGTGAGCGGCCATAATTCAGCCTATCGCCGATGAGAAACAAATTACTATGAACGCACGGGGCAAAGTTAGCAGTACTATGCCCATTATACTGAGAAAGGAGGCGGAAACAAAGCAAGCGGAACCGCCGGCACTCGAACCAGGGAGGAACTGCCGCCAAATTGTTATTTTAACCGGATTGGAGTAAAATAAACCTGCTCCGGAAGAGGGCGTTATGGCGAGTCCTGATGTGGGGAATCGTAACCGATGCAATTCGATCGCTTGATTCACAGCGTGCGCTTCAAGACCACGCTGGCCGTGGCGGGTGTTCTGATCGTCCTTCTCAGCGCCGCGCTGGTGCTGTGGTATGGACGGCACCGCGAACAGGAAATGAATAACGCGCGGGAACAAGCAGCGTTTACCACCGATTTGATCGAGGCGTCGCTGCTCAACGCGATGCAAACCGAAGACTTGCGCGATGTGCGCAGCATCATCGACCAGGTCGGTCACCGGCCGGGCGTCCAAGCGCTGTATCTCCTCGACGCCGGCAACCAGGTTCGCCTCTCCGCTTTGCCTGCCAATGGCAATCTCGTCGCCGACTCGCGCGATCCGATCCAATTGTGCGCTCCGGTCGGTCATGTGGCCCAACCGGTCAGCACGATTTATACCAACTCCGCCGGCGAGCCGGTCCTCCGCTATTGTCGACCGATCCTCAATCAAGCCGAGTGCTATGCGTGCCACGATCCACGCCAGTCGAGCCTGGGGACCCTCATCTCCGATTACTCGCTCGACAAAACGATCCAATTCCTCAGCGCGGACATGCGCGACATGCTCGGGATCGGCGTGGGGGCATTGGTCGCTTGCATTATTGCCATCCAGTTATTGCTAAATCGTTTCGCGCTTGAAAAACTGGAAACTTTTACGTCGATCCTAAACCGTTTTGGGCAGGGCGAACTGAATTTGCGTTTGCCGGTCAACGGCCAAGACGAAATCGAACAGCTCGCCGGCTCTTTCAATCAAATGGCGGATGGGCTCCGGGTGCGTGACAAGGAAAATGCGCGCCTCTATCGTGAATTGCAGGAAAAAGAGACCGCGCGCACCCAACTCTTGCAACAGATCATCGGCAGCCAGGAAGAGGACCGCAAGCGCTTGTCGCGCGGGCTGCACGACGATTTCTCGCAATCCCTCACGGCTTTGAGCATGACGATGCAAACGGCGCTCCAAAGGATCCCGCCGGGCAAATCGCCCTTGCGCGATCAACTTGAACAATTGCAGTCGCTGACGGTCGACACGCTCGCGGAAGCCAGTCGTTGGATTCAAGACCTGCGCCCGCGCTTGCTGGACGATATGGGACTCGTGCCCGCCATTCGTTCGTACGCCGAATCCCGCCTGGAAATGTGCGACACGCGCTGGGACATCCAAACGCACGGGCTGGCGGAACGGCTGCCCACCGAAATCGAGACCACGCTCTTTCGCGTCATTCAGGAAGCGGTATCGAATATCGCCAATCACGCGCACGCGCGCCATGCCCGGATCAGCATCGACCTGTACGAAGACGGCAGCATTGTCGCGCGCATCGAAGATGACGGGGTCGGATTCATCCCCGGCAAATATCGCCACACTTTGGACGGCTTGCGCGGCGTTGGCCTGTTGAGCATGCGCGAGCGGGTCACCTTGCTGGGCGGCACGTTGATGATCGACTCTACTCCCGGTCGCGGCACCGTAGTGCGCGCAGAGGTCCCATGGAAAGCAACCCCCACTCCATCCGGGTCCTGATCGCGGACGATCACACGCTGGTGCGCCAGGGCATCCGGATGTTGATCGAAGCCCAGCCGGACTTGCAGGTGATCGGCGAAGCGAGCGATGGCATCGAGGCGGTCCAACTCGCGCGCGACCTCGCGCCCGATTTGATCGTGATGGATATGTCCATGCCCGGGATGGACGGGCTGGAAGCCACGCGGGCGATCAAACGCGAGCGACCGGAGGTGAAAATCCTCGCGCTGACGATGCACGAAGGCGAAGACTATTTTTTCAAGACGCTCGCGGCGGGCGCCGCCGGGTATGTCCTCAAGCGCGCCGCCGCCGGCGATCTGATCACGGCGATCCGCGCCATCGCGCGCGACGAGGTGTTCCTGTATCCCGCGGTCGCCAAGAAACTGGTCGCCGACTATCTCAATCGCGTTCAATCCGACAAACACGGCGAGCGCAGTGTGTACGACGGGTTGACGACCCGCGAGCGCGAGGTCCTCACGCTGGTCGCAGAAGGGTTGTCCAATCGAGAGATCTCAGAGCGCCTGACGGTGAGTCTCAGCACGGTCCAAACGCATTACGCCCACATTATCGACAAGCTCAACCTCCACAACCGCGCCGCATTGGTCAAATACGCCATCCGGCACTGTCTCATCCAATCCCCTGATTAAGCCCTTCCATCGTGCGGGACATGATGCGGAAATCACGTCCCGCACGATTGTTTTGCCCGTCCCCTTGTGTTAAAAATCTATTAGAAAGTCGATTCCGGCCCGTTCCCGTTTCAGGATAATCCTTATGAGTCTGTATCGCGTCGCGTTGACCGATTTGGATTTCTACGCCCGCAATATCCCCTGCCAGCAGGCGTGCCCCGTGCATACGGACGCGCGGGGTTACGTGACCGCCATCGCCCAGGGCGATTACGAACGCGCGTATCTGATCGCGCGTGCGCCCAATCCCTTTGCGAGTGTGTGCGGTCGCGTGTGCAATGCGCCGTGCGAGGCAGCGTGCCGGCGCGGTCAGGTGGAGCCCGGCAAGCCCGTCAACATTCGCGCGCTCAAACGCTTTGTCAACGATCAATTCGGCATCTATGATTCCAATGCAAAGAGCCAGGCGCGTGGGTCCTTCCGCGCCTATCATCCTCACCCCGCTCATTTCGACCTGGAAAATTCTGCGCTCCAGCATACCGTCGCCGCGCTGCAAGCGCGCGCCAAGCCGCGCACGGGCAAACGCGTGGCGGTCGTCGGCGCGGGTCCCGCGGGCTTGACGGCGGCGCACGACCTGGCGCTGCTCGGTCACCACGTCACCGTTTTTGAAGCGTCGAGCGTGCCGGGCGGAATGCTGGTGCTGGGCGTGCCGGAATATCGTCTGCCGCGTGAGCTCGTCGAGATGGAGATCGAGGCAATTGTATCGCTCGGCGTCGACTTGAAACTGAACACCGCGCTCGGTCGTGATTTTCAAATCGCCGATCTGCGCCGCGAGTTCGACGCGGTCTTTATCGGCATCGGCACGTATCGCAGCCGCAAATTGAATGTCGAGGGAGAGCAGCTCGACGGCGTGCTGCGCGCGATCGATTTTCTCATCAACGTCAACCTGGGAGGATATAACGTCGATCTCGGCAAACGCGTGCTCGTGATCGGCGGCGGGAACGTGGCGATGGATGTCGCCCGCACGGCGGCGCGCACCGGCATCTCCGAAGGGGGCGGCGACATCGAGACGGCGCTCGAAGTGGCGCGCGCCGCCGTACGCGTCGGCGCAACCAAGGAAGTGGTCTGCCTCGTCGTCGAAGACCGCAGCGAAATGCTTGCGGATCCGTACGAAGTCGCCGAAGCGGAAGAGGAAGGCGTCGTCATTCACAACCACTTTGCGCCCGCGCGCATCCTGGGGCAAAACGGCAAAGCGATCGGGGTCGAGACGCTTCAGGTCGAGCGCGCGTTCGATGAGCAAAAACGCTTCAACCCGAAATTGATCCAGAACACCCAGCGCGTATGGGAAGCGGACAGCGTCATCATCTCCATCGGTCAAACCGGCGATTTTGATTGGATCAAGCCGGGCGACGGCCTGACCGTGCGACGCAACGGGACGCTCGAAACCAATTCGGACCTGATGACGACGGCTCCCGGCATTTTCGCGGGTGGGGACATTGCGTTCGGCCCGCGGCTCATCATCGACGCCGTCGCGAACGGGCAGCGCGCCGCGCGCGGGATCGACGCGTACCTGCGCGGGAGTGCGCCCACGCTGAAACGCACGGCAACCTTTGCGCCGATCCCGTTGATGGATTACAAGGCGCGCGGTCCCGTCCCGGGCTATTTGAAAATGCCCTACACGCGCGCCCCCATCACGTCGATCGACCGCCGCATCGGGATCGCCGCGGTGGAGGAAGGGTACGCCCAAACGACGGCACGCGAGCAAGGCGCGCGCTGCTTGAAATGCTCGATCAACACGATCTTCGACGGCACCAAATGCATCCTGTGCAACGGCTGCGTGGACGTTTGTCCGTACGATTGCCTGAAAATCGTGCGCGTGAGCGAGATCGAAATGAACGCGCCGCAGGCCGCACCGGCCGGCGCGCAGAGCGCGATGCTGTTCAACCCGGACCGCTGCGTGCGCTGCGCCTTGTGCGCCCAACGCTGTCCCACGGGCGCCATCACGATGGAAGATTTCCGTTTTGCCGAGTCGGGGCCCGCGCGGGGTAAAGGTGAGTGAGGTAAATCCATGCAATCAACGCTGAGCCGCTGGTCGGATTTCATTACGCGTTCGCGCCTCTGGCGCTCGTTCTTCCGGCACGGTCTGCCCGACAACGAAATGGACCGGTCGCTGGTGATGACGACCAACCTGTTCTTCCACCTGCATCCGGTCAAGGTCAACCGGCGCAGCCTGCGCGTGACGTACTCGTTCGGCCTGGGGGTGATCTCGGCGATCCTCTTTTTGACGCTGACGGTGACCGGCGTGCTCTTGATGTTTTATTACGTCCCCGCCACAACGCTCGCGTATTCGACGATGAAGGATTTGCAGACGACCATTCCCCTGGGACAGCTAGCGCGCAACATGCACCGCTGGGCGGCGCACCTGATGGTGCTGACGGTGATCCTGCACATGGTGCGCGTGTTTTACACCGGCGCTTACAAGCCGCCGCGCGAGTTCAACTGGGTCATCGGGGTTGTCCTGCTGCTGTTGACACTCGGCGCCAGCTTCACCGGCTATCTCCTGCCGTGGGACCAACTGTCGTACTGGGCCATCACGGTCGGCACCAATATTGCGGGATATGCGCCGCTGCTGGGGGATCAAGTACGCACGATCCTGTTGGGCAGCAGCGAGATCAGCCAAAACACGCTCATTCGATTTTACGCGCTGCACATCCTCGTCATCCCGTTGATCTTGATCGCCGTCATTTCACTGCACGTCTGGCGCGTGCGCAAAGATGGCGGGCTGGCCGGTCAGGAAATCGCCGAAGACCGTTTGCAGATCACGCCCGCCGAGGGAAGGGATTAACTCATGCCGCCTGATGCGCAACCCCAGGAAACTGAAACGATCTTTCCGCGCGATCCCAACAAGACCTACGCGCTCGCCGAGTGGGTGCGCGGAACGTCGCCGATGGTGGACAAGGGACCGGACAATACCGTCTTTTCTTTTCCCGTCGTCGCGCTGCTCGAAGCGGTCCTGACGCTCGGAACCACACTGCTCGTGTTCCTCTTTTCGCTCTTGCGAAATGCGCCGCTCGAAGACATTGCCAATCCGAACGTCACGACCAACCCTGCCAAAGCGCCCTGGTACTTCATCGGCTTGCAGGAGCTGCTCGAGCACATGCACCCGATGGTCGCGGGGGTGATCCTGCCGTCCGTGCTCATTATCTTTTTGCTGCTCATCCCCTATCTCGACAACGACCGCACGGGGGCGGGCCGTTGGTTCACGTCGGAGCGCGGCAAGCGGATCACGCTGTGGAGCGCGCTCTATGCGTTGATTGTCATGACGCTGCTCATCCTGGGCGACAATGCCTTCAACCTGCGCGAGTCGCTGCGCAGCGTCACGCCCGATTTCGTGAGCCAGATGCTTTTGCCCGCGCTGATCCTCACCCTGCTCGCGTGGCTGCCCACGTTTGTGCTGTGGCGCTGGAAACCGACGCCGCGGGAAGTCATGCTGTGCCTCTTTACCGTGATGATCGTCGCCGCGGTTGTCTTTACCATCTCCGGATTCTTGTTCCGGGGACCCGGTTTCAAATTGTACCTGCCGTGGCAAATGCCGGACGGCTACAATCCGCTGAATGGATTATAAAGTGAAGAAGGATTGTCCATGACCATCGCCAAAAGATCAGAACCCGTCACGCGCCGCCAGTTTATTGCGGCGGCGTGGGCCCTCGCGAGCGTTGCGCTCGTCGCCCAGGCAGCCACCGCGCTGTACCAGTTCCTCAAGCCGATCGTCCAGCCCGGCGGATTTGGGACCAAGGTGAACGTGGGCAACATCAAGGAATTCAAAGTGGGCACCGTCAGCACCGTGCGTGAAATGCACGGCTATGTTTCGCGGCTCGATCAAAAAGGCGCGGTGGTGATGGCGTGGAAATGCACGCATCTGGGCTGCACCGTGCCCTGGGTCGACGCGGAAAAAAAGTTCAACTGCCCCTGTCACGGCTCCATCTTTGACAACAAGGGCCTGGTGCTGGCGGGTCCCGCGCCGCGCCCGCTCGATCTGTATCCCGCCGAAATTGTGAATAACGAATTGATTGTGGACACTGGTCGCGTGATCCAGCGCACTGCTTTCGACGATTCGCAGGTCACGCCGTTCCCGCCGGGAGCATAATGCGATGCGAAAACGCGAAGACTATACCCGCTTGGTCGTCGTCGCGCTGCTGCTCAGCGTCGGCGTCTTGATCGCCTTCCAGGTTTACATCCTGCGCGAGCCCGGTCGGATTTCTACCGTTTTGGCTGCCGACCAGGTCGCCCACGTCGCCAGCGGCGAAAAACTATATTCCGACAACTGCACGACCTGCCACGGCGACAACGGCGAAGGCGCCAAGGGTCCCGCACTGAACAGCAGGAAATTTCTAAAGACGACGGATGACGGGACGATTTTCAGCGTCATCGGTTCCGGCGTGCCCGGCACGGCGATGCCCACCTGGGCGCAGGCGCACGGCGGACCGTTCACCGACGAGCAAATCCGCGACCTGGTCAGTTTCCTCCGGCATTGGGAACCGACCGCTCCCGATGTCGCCGCCAACCAACCCGCACCGGACCCCGGGAATGGTCAAGTCATTTTCTCTTCGATCTGCTTTGTCTGTCACGGCGAAGAAGGTCAGGGCACCAAGAACGCGCCGCCGCTCAATTCGCAGGACCTGTTGAGAAAATTCGACGACAATTGGTTCCGCCAGACGATCGCCGGCGGGCGTCCCGCCAAGGGGATGCCCACCTGGGGCGCCGTCCTATCGCCCGCGCAGATCAACGACGTGGTGGCGTTCATTCGCCTGTGGCAGACGGAACCCTCCACCAGTCCTGTGACGCCGACGGTCGCGGTCCAAGCGACGGCTCAAGCCACGCCGACGACCATCGCCCTGGCACAACCGACGGCGACGGCAACGCTCGTGCCCCCGGCACCCACCTCTGCCGCCGTGACGGCGACGGTTTCTTCCGCTTCCACCCCAACGGCGACGGAGACTACCGCCGCGCCCGCGACGAGCGCGCCCACCGCGGCCCCGGCGACGAGCGCGCCAACCGCCGCACCTACGGCGGCAACCGGCGGGGGCGGAGCCGTATTACCGAACTGCGGCAAACCCGATTGCAGCGCGCCGGGTCCGGCGATCACACAAAATATCAAGGGCGACGTCGCGCGCGGCACGCAACTCTATGTCCAAGCTTGCCAGAAATGTCATGGGACCAAAGGCAAGGGCGGTAAAGCGAATCCGGGCGCCGCCGAGGACATACCGGCACTAAGTCCGATTGACCCGCAAATTAAGGGGAGCAGCGCCGCGCAGTTCGCGCTCACCGTCGATCTCTTCCTGGAACACGGGTCCAAGCCGGAGGGACCTGACCCGGCGAATGTGATGGATGCCTTCGGCGACCTGAAAAAAATGTCGCCCCAACAGATTGCCGACCTGATTGCTTATATCTTGAGTCTAAACCCATAGAGACTCTATCCAACAAACTAGGAGGTTTGTGATGAAGACCCGTGTACTCGTTCTATCCCTGCTCGCCGTGTTGGCACTGCTCTTGACCTGGCAATTGGCATTCGCCCAGGCGCCGACCCCCAACCCACTGCCGAATGTCACCGGCGTGGACATTACCAAGGTGGGTCAAGCCGCGTCGATCCACGGCAGTCCCCTGGCGGGGCGCGCGGTCTACGACAAGAATTGTTCAGAGTGTCACGGCGACCGCGGTTCGGGAGGCATGGACAACCCGGGTTCCGATGATGGCGTGACACCCGGTTTGAATCCGATCGATCCTGGATTTTTGGAGGATTCACAAGGCGATCCCGCCATATTTGCGGCGGACCTCGACTTGTTCCTCCAGCACGGCTCGCGTCCTAACGGTCCCAATCCTACGGAATCGATGACGGCGTGGGGCGACACCAAAAAACTGAGCCAACAAGATATCGCCGATGCCGAAGCGTACGTGATGTCGATGAACGGCGTCTTTTGGCCCGGCAATTGGTATCCGCCCGCGGAAGTGCAAATGGATGCAGTGCAGAGCGGCAAACTCGTGACCTACACCGTGACCATTCTCAACCACGGCGGCACGATGGGCGATGTGCTGATCCGGGACACTCTGCCCGCGGGGCTTGCGCTCATCTCGACCGATTACTTTGGCAATCCCGCCCAGGTCAACGGGAGCACCGCGCAGTGGTTGGTGGGTGATATTGCCGCCGGCGCGGAAACCGGACCTTTCACCATCGTCGCCGCAGTGACGGGCGCGAGCGCTCCGGCGAACGTATCTCAGATCGAATTTTCGTCCTGCACCTGGGACGGCAACTGCTATCCGACGTCGGTCGTTTCCGGCGCAACGGTTCCGGGCAAATAAGCGACCCATTCCATTCCGCAATAAAAAGCCAGGCTTGTTCGCAAGCCTGGTTTTTTGTTGCCAACCTTTTCGCAGCCAGACGAACGGGCTGACCAATTTGATGGGCGACATCGGCGGCATCCTGGCTTGTGCGCTCGGCGCGTACCGGGTGTCCCGAAACGTCCGGCTCAGGGCATCGTTATAGCGTATAATGAACGAGTCATTCCTCTTCCTCCGTTCCCGATAGCTGCCGGAACGACAACTCACTTACGGACGACGAAAATATGTCACACCCATCCGCCTACCGT
>JBLMXX010000478.1:0-6678 GCA_050257995.1 Acidobacteriota bacterium
TGGCCCGGTATGGATCCGAAAAGATCCGGGGTCATGGAATTCCCGAAGCGCTGGAAGCGATCCTCATCGATCGCAGCCGGATGAATCTCAAGGTCGCGCTCCTCAAGCCAATCTCCTCGGCGATTTCGATCGGCACCGGCGGACCGTTTGGAGCCGAGGGCCCGATCATCATGACCGGCGGCGCGTTCGGCTCACTCTTTGCTCAGCTCTTTCACCTTTCGCCGGCGGAACGCAAGACGCTTCTCGTCGCCGGAGCCGCCGGAGGTATGGCGGCTATTTTCGCCTCCCCTGTCGCCGCCGTGTTGATCGCGGTGGAGCTGTTATTGTTTGAATGGAAGCCGCGGTCTTTTATACCTGTGGCTTTGTCTTCCGCGGCGGCGGCGGCCTTGCGTGTGCCGCTGCTCGGAGCGGGACCGATTTTCCCCGTTCTGCCGCACGCGCCTCTGGATATGCCGGCCCTTGCTATCGCTTTCGGTATTGGTATTATCGCCGGTCTGGCATCGGGTCTCTTGACCATGCTGGTTTACGGATTTGAGGACCTCTTTACCGCCCTCCCAATCCACTGGATGTGGTGGCCCGTGATCGGCGGATTGTTTATCGGCATTGGCGGTATGATCGAGCCGCGGATCCTCGGCGTCGGTTACGGTGTCATCCGCGATCTCCTGAACGGGCAGATCGTGGGAATGGCGTTGCTCACACTCCTGGTCGTCAAAGCATTGGCTTGGTCCATCGCGCTTGGCTCCGGCACTTCGGGAGGCGTGCTGGCACCCTTGATTATTATGGGAGGCGCACTCGGAGCCATCGAGGCACACTGGATACCAGTCGGAGACGTCAGTCTCTGGGTGATGCTCAGCATGGCAGCCATGATGGGTGGGACGATGCGTGCACCTTTGACCGCGATGGTCTTTACCCTCGAACTGACTCACGACCTCAACGTACTGCCGGGACTCTTGGTGGCATGCATCGCGGCGCACGGGGTGACGGTTCTGCTGCTCCGGCGTTCTATTCTCACGGAAAAAGTGGCGCGACACGGGCATCATCTCATTCGCGAGTACAGCGTGGATCCCCTGGAAGTCGTTCGCGTCGGAGAGATTATGGATCGTGCGGTGCCGACGCTTCCGGCGACGATGACGGTCACGGAACTGTCGGAAGAGATTGCACATGGCGACTCGCCTCTGACGCATCGCCAAGGCACGCCTATTGTGGACAAAGAAGGGGGAGTGGTCGGAATCCTCACGCGGACCGACCTCCTGCGCGCTCTGGAGGACAATCCGGATGGCAATCGCACCGTGCTGGAGGCGGGCAGCCGCGACTTGATCGTCGCGTACCCGGACGAATCCCTGGGCACGGCGGTCGCGCGAATGCTCAAGAACGACATCGGAAGACTGGTCGTCGTCAGCCGCCAGGACCCGCGCCGTCTGCTTGGTTATATTGGGCGTTCGGGGGTTTTAACCGCCCGGCTGCTGCGATTCCAAGAAGAACAGACGCGTGAGCCGGGTTGGTTTGCGCGCCGCCTTGGCTCAGAGATCTCGGATCAGCCGACATAATGCGTGTTCAGATCATCAACTCAGTCTTATGAGGGTTGTTCGGACGAATCGGAAGAGGGCACCCAGTCCAACAGTGCCGGGAGAAAGACAATGATCCCAAGTGGGACTCCTGCCAGCAGGTAGAAGAGGCTTCCATCCAGGATTCGCACGAATAGGGCAAAAATTATGCTTGATAGCAAAATCACAACGCGGCGCGCCTTTGTCTCGCTCCGCTGGTAGAGTACCGCGCCCGTCGCCATTATCACGCCGGGCAAGAGGATCGATAACCTCAGACTGGGTTCTTCTTCATGGTCTATCATGCTGAACAATATCGTCACGCTGATACTCAAGCCGAAGGATAGCCGAGTCCAATCTCGCCGGATACTCTGATAAAGCGGATAGAAGGTGCCCAAACTGCGAAAGAATAATACCAAGACACCTATCAAGACTACGGGGACTCCGAAGGCGATGGTTAACTGGACAAGAAAAGGCAGGCCGTAAAGCGCCCTTGCGGGTGTCATGCTCGCCCCCGTTGCCGTCAGACTCAGAAGCAACAGCAGAATTAGACCGAGATATGGAAATAACGAGCGCCGCCGACCTTTCGCCCAACTCCAGGCAAATCCGATCATCAACGGCAGCACATAAACGATCCCCACGAGGACCATTCCCCCGGCGCTGGTTCTCCAAGCCGTATAGGGAAACGGATAAGCCAGCAAAACGGTCAGTGGTCCAAAGATCAAGAATGGCAAGACTCCGACGAGGGTCTCCCCCCACGGACTGCGCTCATCTCCCCGCGTTTTCATCCGTGTTTCCACTTTACGGATTCTCCTTTCGTACCAGTGTGCGAGCAGCACCGCGGGCGGCAAATCACGCAGTTCTCTCAGGCACAGGACCGTCAATGCAAGCCAACCGCGCTTTGCAGTGGCGGCAACGGCTTCATCCATTACCTGAATCATCTCTGCTTCGAACTCACGTCGAAAGCGAGGCGGATAAAACCGCAAGAGAAGAGCGTAGATTTGCAGCAGATATTTGGTATTGCGTCCCATTTCCATTCCCCTGCCGCCAAAACTCCTTGTTTGTTGAACTCCTTTATTTCAACGCTGCATTACGCATGAGTGGCTTTCGCCTGTGATAGGTGAGGCAGGAAATTCACCAGTAAGGGCGGCAAAAATACTACGAGGAGCATCCACGCTCCATCGACTACTGTACCAATGGCTTCGCCTTGCCAATCATTGTCGCCGTGCGGGAATGGCCAGTCGGGGCTCGAAATGAGAAGCGCCTTGCCAACGGTCGCGACCGCCATTGCGATCGTTACGGCGGCGAACAACGCGAATGCGCGTGTTCGCGTTGCTCCACTGCGGAGGTAGATCCACCCACCCGCGGCGAGAATGAGGGCTGACGCAATCTCGTATATCCCTCTTCCGGCAGGGGGATAGTCTTCAAAAGTAAACACCAATGCCATGAACATCGCACCGTAGAGACAGTAAGAGAGCAGAGTCCAATCCTGGCGAATCCGCGTATAGGCGGAGCGCAGAGGCGGCAGGACCAGAGTGATGGTGAGAAAAGAGACTGTGAGCACGAGCAAGCCGACCCATGACAGCCCCGCCTGAATCGTCATCCGGATGATCCAGGGATCCGACATAGTGGTCCAGTTCGACATGTTCGGATGAAAACTTAAACGCAGCCCGTAACTAATAAGGGAGGCGATAACTCCGATGGAGGGCAGGCACCAACGCGGTATGCCTCTGAATAGCCCGATCAGAAGTGGAAGGAGAAAAATCGACAAGAAGACATATGCCAGCCAATCGGGTACCGCATTGGCACCCAAGTGGAGCATGTTTATAACGGCGATGAGAGCGAACAGTAGAAACGGCGCCGCAGCGGAGAACATACCCAGCGACGAAACGCTGGGCAATCCCCTAACCTCCCCGGTTCTTGATTTCATATTTCCTCTTTCGCGCAGATGCTCGCGTACGACGGCAATCGGCAGGTCGCGGAACTCGCGCCAACAGAACGCTAGCAACCTCAATTCGCCGCCCTGGGATGCCTCTGTTGCCATGTCGGCAAAAGTCTTTAGCATCTCTTCTGCAAATTCGTCACGAAACACGCGCGGATATAAATAAAGCAGACTGGCATAAACCCGAGGAAGCAATTTCATTTCACTCCGCCCATATCGTTTTTATTCGCCCGCGCAGTATTTCCCCCAGCACCAGCAGATATTGGGCTGTCACCCACTGGTAAAATTCAAGTCGTGCTTGGATCGTCTCGCAAGGAAATTGCCTACGATCAGAAATATCACGATATCGAAAAGAGAGAGAAGCTCAAAAAGGTATATGAATGGCCAGGAACTCTCATGATCACATGAGAATTTACAAGCCTCTCGGGGAGCGACACTGGTACACGTTTCTATGCAGTGTGCAACCTCGAACAGGCCGTATTGCCACAGCGAAACCATGAACGCCATGATGAGCCCTATTCCGATCAGAATTCCAATTACCGGTTTTTGTTGACGGATAAGAGCCCGAGCAATCAGCGTCGCCAATAGAGTTGGGACTATTACCCATAACAAGGCAATGAAAATTGTATACTCATTCATTTGCTATTATGGCGCCTATTGACGCCGCGGCACGCACCCTGTCCGATTCATCGTGTAACCGCAGTACTGCATCAGGTTATAGTTTGCCACATCTCTCTCGCACTTCCATTGCGGATTGGGTGGAGTACCGGCAGCACCTTGAATCCGCACGGAGGCAGGCGCGCCAAAGCCCCCATGAAACAAATAACCTAACCTGAAATGATCGCTGCCGCCCTCATAACACCATGTCGCACCGCGCAGCATGATGGGTTCAGGGATGCGCCAGAGATACCGGGGGGATAGGTCGATGAGCGCTAGGGGATAAGCTCCATTTTCGCCGTGATAGCGCAGTATGGCTTGATGTACTTGTTCAGCCCGCTCTTCGGTTAGGGTGACTGGTGAAACCTGTGCTAATGCATCCGACGCGTACGTCATGCCGATCAGC
The DNA here is from genome assembly GCA_050257995.1 of Acidobacteriota bacterium. Taxonomy (GTDB): domain Bacteria; phylum Chloroflexota; class Anaerolineae; order UBA4142; family UBA4142; genus JBLMXX01. The sequence goes on from JBLMXX010000478.1 coordinate 4,547, forward strand.
ACCACCAGCGCAAAACCGGGTGCGACCCATCTACGCCAACCGGAAAGCGACCACGCCAATAGCATCGCCGCGGCAATCGCGGCAAAGCTAGTCGTCACGGAAATCCCCACCCCGGTCGATCCGTCCATCATGAAATCCCACGGCAGTGCTAACAGGATTTGTCGGACGACGGTGAGCAACAAAAAGCCGGCCAGTACAAGCCCCAATCCGACCTTCCACCATTCTATTGTTCTATCGACGCCTAGGATGGATCGAACCAGGCCTGCGGCCACACCGACGATGGCGACAGGCCAAAACGCTCCAACAATGTCATATATCGTTTGGAACGATGGCGGCCAATCCACCGATAGAGAAGATGGAATTACATCGCTTTCGATGACGATTATCGTCAGTAGGTACAATAGAACCAGCAGACGTAGGAGACCTCCCCACTCCCAAGCCTTCCAGGTCAGCGCCAATGCCAGGGCGGGGAAGACGAGGTAATTAAAAAAATCGGAATATTTCACCGCGGCAAAGATGACCAGCAGAATTCCAATTACCAGTGCATAAAACAAGGATGCTTTGAAGTGTTGGAGCGACCAAAAGCGCCGGTCGGCGAGAGAGAGCAGGAATGCCGCCAACAATCCGGTGGCGGCGGGCATTACGAGAAAAGGCACGTCAATACGGGCATTGGACAGGAGCATCGTGAAGCAGAGCGAAAGAACCGTTGTGAGGAACAAGAATTGCAGCCACCGCGCCGGCATGTCTTGGGCGCTTACCTTGCTGCGAATATACACGCCCACTGCAACGATGAGCATTGCCGGGACCAGCGCGGAAAGCAGGTAAACAATCATCTCAATAATCCGTTGGGTCTTGTTGGGGCACCGGACCTGCTCTTCATGACAAGCCCAAGTATTTCCAATACCAGCACGCCGGCCGCCAATCCGAGGTAGAGCCAGATGCCCCAGAACCGGCCCGAGCGTAGTGTCGCGTCAAAAACGACCGGCAGTAGACTCAATACAGCCGCTAGCCCCCACGTCAAGAGGTAAAATGTCCGCACGCTTCCAGAGCCGCTGCGCGCGATCAGAAGTATTGTGCTGAAGATTGGCAGGACAAGCACGAGCAAAAGCATCGCGATAAGGAATATACGCGGGAGCTCGGCAGCAATGTCGGAGACAGCCACTGCTCCCGTGACCAAGCTGGCACCCATGGCGAGGATCCCGCCGCCAATGAACGCGAGAATTTCGGCGGCTGATACCGACCCCGCGCAGAGACCGTTTGACAGCAGGAAGAAGGGGCCGCGGCACCACTCCGGCGGTGGGACACCATCAAGGGTAAAGAACCAGGGACCGCCAATGGCTAGTAACAGCAGCACTAGCACCAGCACCCGGCCCATATTCCTGTGCTTGTCGATCCACTCCATCGCGCGTCTCCTTATAACAAGCTGGTCAGGCTCGCGCTCTCGCGTTACGGTGATGGGCAATCGAAACCAATGCTCGCAGCCGTGCGACTTCAGCCTCGAGCACGCGCCGTCCCTGTCGAGTGAGTGCATAGGCTTTGCGTTCGCGGTTGCCGTTGGCATTTGTATCATTTACCCGCTCGATCCAGTCCAGGTCGAGCAGACGTTTGAGCGCGCCGTAAAGTGTTCCTGTGCTCAAGATCACGCGACCTTCGCTCAGCCGGCGCGTGTCTTTCATGATGGCATAGCCGTGTTTGGGTGCAGGAGCGAGGCTGAGCAGTATGAACAGCGTTGACTCGGACAATGGGGCTATTCCCCGTAATTCATTCCTATCCGCCATAGGTCTCCTACCGATATGTCGTCTGACGACATATTACTCCGAATCACTCGCCAAGTCAATAGAACAGAAAATCGTCCTTCGAAAAAGGGCTTGACCATCGGCGACAACAAAAAGAAGGCGCCGTGCAGGCGAACAGACCTGCACGGCGCTCCTTCTATCACCCCAAAACTATCAATTATCGCGCTAGCCGATCCTTATCGAGGTCATCGTCAATGAGCCCGCCACCGGTTTATCATTGAAATAAGAGAACGACTCTTCCTCGCCCTTGAGCGCCAGTGCATACAGCATCGGCAGGTAATGTTCGGGCGTGGGCACCGCCAGTTGAACCGCGCGACCCAACGACTCGTATTCCAT
>JBLMXX010000479.1:0-19760 GCA_050257995.1 Acidobacteriota bacterium
GGCGGGTGTGCCGTAAAAATGGCACACCCGCCCTCTGTATTTATGCTATAATTCTGCGCATGACGAATAAATGGAATCAGAGGAAAGAGTGGCTTGCCGAGCGCAGGCAAAATATGTTGGATGCACTTGTGAATATTCGGCGCGCCTTTGGGCTGGTCTGGGATGCGCATCGCCCCTCTGCACTGGCGATGCTGGGCTGTACGCTGGTCGGCGCGTTCTTGCCGGCAGGTCAGGCATGGGTTGGCAAGCTGATCGTCGACGCGGTGGTGAACGCGATTAACACGCACGCGGGCTCTGAGGCAGGACTGCAATCCGTCATTCCTTTGCTGGCAGCGGAATTTATCCTGCTGGTTGCCCAATCCGTCAATAACCAGGCGCGAACCTTTGCGGAGCATATCTTGCATGCGCGGATGAATGTAGCCATCAACACCCGCATCATTCGCAAGGCTCTGGAATTAGACCTGACCTACTTTGAAAACGCGGAATACTACGACCGGCTCCAGAATGCGCGGCGTGAGGCAGACTGGCGCGGCTTGCAGATTGCGAACGGCAGTTACTTTCTCCTTCAGAATGTGCTGACCTTGCTCTCGTTCGGCGCCCTTCTATTCCGCTTTAGCCCGCTGCTGGCATTAATTCTCTTTCTCGCCACCATTCCCGCTTTCATCGCGCAGAGCCGGTACGCCGAACTGAGTTTTCGCGTCCTGTCATGGCGAGCGCCTGAAGCGCGCCAGCTTTCTTACCTTGAGTACCTGCTGACCGATTACGAGGCTGCCAAAGAAATCAAATTATTCGGACTGGGCGAGCCGCTGCTGGGTCGCTATGCCAACCTCTTTTGGAAATTTCTGCAAGAAGACCAGGTAATCGCGCAGGGTCGCAGTCTCGCCTCGGTCGGATGGGGGCTGTTGGCGACCTTGTCCTACTATGGCTCATACGCCTGGATCGTCTGGCGGGCGGTCGGCGGCGCCATCACCTTGGGCGATATGACCCTCTATCTCGGAATCTTTCGCAGCAGCCAGTCCACCTTCGAGGCTATCTTTTACGGTCTCAGCGAATTGTATGAGAACGGACTCTTTATGAGTAACCTGTTCAAATTCCTTGAGCTGGAACCGCAGATGGTCGTGCCCGCACATCCGACCCGCGTGCCTGCGCGAATAACTCGCGGCATCGAGTTCCGCGACGTGTCGTTCAAATATGCCGGTCAGGAGCATTATGCGCTGCACAATGTCAACCTGGCAATTCGACCCGGCGAAAAGATCGCCCTCGTCGGCCCGAACGGCGCGGGCAAGACGACGTTGATCAAACTGCTCACCCGGCTCTACGATCCATCCGAGGGGCAAATCCTTCTCGACGGCGTGGACCTGCGCGAGTATGACCTGAATGAGCTGCGCCAGCGTATCGGCGTCATCTTTCAAGACTTTGTGCGGTTCCACCTCAGCGCGGCGGAGAATGTCGGCTTTGGGCAGATCGAGCGGCTGGACGACCGGGCGCGGATTGTGAGTTCGGCACAGAAGAGCGGCGCTCACCCGCTCATCCTCGGGTTGCCGGAGGGTTATGAGACCACCCTCGGGCGCTGGTTTTCCAAGGGGCGCGATCTCTCCGGGGGGGAATGGCAGAAAATCGCCCTGGCGCGCGCATTCATGCGTGATTGCGAAGTGCTCGTACTGGACGAGCCCACGGCAGCGCTGGATGCAGAGAATGAGTTGAAGGTCTTTCAGCAATTTCGCGAGCTGACGGCGGACAAGACCGCGGTTCTGATCAGCCATCGCTTTTCGACCGTGCGAATGGCAGATCGCATTTTCGTCATCGAGGACGGACATGTGAGCGAGGAAGGAACGCACAACCAACTACTCGCCACCGGCGGGACCTACGCACGCCTCTTCAACCTGCAGGCCGAATCTTACCGGTAGATTTGACAAGCGGCAAGGACTAGTTATAGAAGCAAATGGCTCCTCCAGCCGGTCCGGAGGAGCCATACTTTATCATCTTTTTCGCGCAAGCGTATAGACAGCAATGCCGATCCACACAATGTTGACAACGGCAGACGGAAAAGCACCATAATAGACCGTGTTGACGATCAGGCACGCGCTCCCGAGCAAATTCAACACTTGATAAATCGGCGAGTCCCCTTGCATTCTGCGCATAGAGACCGCGGCGTACGCCGCGAGGAGCATGATGGCTCCCATCCAGCCCAGGATATCCACGCCGGTCTTTATGTCGATCATCACCCGGCGGCGGTTCTCTGTTTCGCTCGCCACGCCTTGTTATAAGCCATGCGTTCGGCGCGGTGCGTCTTGCGATACCGCTTTTGATACGTTAGCAGCCGGGCGCGGTGTTGGTGCCAATAAGCGCGGCAGTACTCTAAATAATGGTCACGATTCTTGGCCCGCCACTCTTCCCGCTTTTGCTTGAAATAGTCGCGGTGGGCATAATAATATGCCCGCTGGGCGGCCAACCGTTTCTCGCGCCGTGCTTTCGCGGTGAGCTTTTTTTTCACTGGCATGGTTGCTCCTTGGCAGTGCAATGTGTGTGCCAGTACCCGGTTCAGTGGTAATCTGCCGTTTTCGAGATCAGTATACAACCATATTCGGGAAAGTCCAAATGGAGACTAGCCGACCAGCCGCGTAAACAGGTCGTCCAACGCCGCCGGCAAGTCATCCGCCAGCCCGCCGTGGACCGGCGAAATCTGTATGGTGGTGCTGCGCGGCGAGACAAGCCAATGAAATCGTTCAAACTGGTTCAATCGACCGAGGGGTCCCGCTTGCACGCCGCCAGCGGACACACGCGCAATGAGGTCCAACTGCTGACGCACCTGGACGATATCCAACTCGGGGGATAGAGATTTCAGCCGCGCTTCGTCCAAGCGGATGCGGACATCCAGGAAACGTCGCGTGGAACAGAAAACGATCACGCCCACATTGACAAACTCTTCGCGCTCGACGTGTGGGACGACGCGGATGACGGCGTAATCAAACGCGCATGGCTCGGGCATTTTTTGCCTCTTGAACAAAGACACGCGATGCTTCCAGTCGCGTCTGCAAATAATCGACGTATGCCTGACGATGTTCGGCGGGACCGGGGAACAAAGACTCATCGCCGGCAAGCCAAGCATCGGGAATTTGATCGACGATGTGCCGAAGGACCTCCGGCGACAGGCGGGCATGCGCGGCGGCATCCGACCCGTCGAGATCGCTTGCGAAGGAGAGCAGTGCATGGTCCTTGATGGCCGCGAATGGAGTGCGGCTCTTTTCCAGATAGTCTTTCCAGGTATGGTGAAAGTAGAGACACGCCCCATGGTCGATCAACCAAAGGTTATTCTGCCAAGTGAGAATGTTTACGTTTCGCGTTGTCCGGTCCACGTTCGTCACGTAGGCATCGAACCAGACGATGGCAGAAGCCAGCTCGGGGCTAGGCGATGGCGGCAAGAGCGGGTTGAACGTAAAAGCCTGCGGAAGATACCGCAAGCCGAGGTTGAGGCCAATGCTGAATCGGAGCAGGTCGTGGATTTCAGGGTCAGGCTCGGAGGGAACCAGCGCCGGGTCCAGGTTGATGAACGCCATTTCCGGCACCAGGAGCCCAAGAGCGCGCCCGATCTCCCCGGCAACTAGGTCCGCGATCAATGCCTTGCGCCCCTGACCTGCCCCCACGAATTTCATGACATAAAGTTCGCCATCATCCGCCTCCACCACGGCAGGTAATGAACCGCCCTCGCGCAGAGGGGTGATATACCGCATCGCGTTCAATGTCTTTATCAATTGGAATGCCTACAGATACGGAATCGTCTGGGGACCCTCGGGCAGCACACAGATTCGAGCATCCCTGCCATATCGATTCAGCAACCGGGTCACCGTCTCCTCAATCCGGTCGCAAGGCAAAAGGAGCGAATGCTCTATCTGTTCCCGAGTCAAGCCATCCGACCTCACATAGACGTCGGATTTGAGTTGAATCTGCGCCTGGATCTGGGCTTCCCATTGGTCCTGCTCCAGGAATCCCGGAGCATTGATCCTCTCCAAAAGCGCACGCGGGCTTTTTGCTTCCCGCAAGAGTTGACCGTACAAGCCGTGCTCGGGGATGCCATCCGAACATTCGGCGGCGATGATGATGGCACCACCCTCGCAGACAATCTGCGCCGCAGCGCTCATCCCCTTGACCGCCTGGTAGAGGTTCAGATCCAGTGGATAGCCCGAATTGGTCGTAATCACAATATCAAACGGGTGAGAGACGGGGACCATCGCCTTGCCTTTGACAAAGGCACACCCGGACGCGTGAGCGGTGTCCAGATCCCCGGCAAAAACTGCTGTGATTTGCTTGTCTTTGTTCAACGTCACATTGAGCAGGAACGCCGGACCCATCCGGTGCGCGACCTCGCGAACTTCTTCCCAGATCGGATTCCCCCAGGTCTCACCCCATGTCGATTTTGGATCACTAATCATCCCCGCGTCGTGATTACCCAGGATAGTCTTGAGACCAGCCATGCCCGGCATCAGCGCCTTGCCGCCGCCGGAAAAGCCTGCAAAAAAGTGCGGCTCGATAAATCCGGTAAAGATTTTCACGTTGCACCGGGTTACTTCTCCATTGATCCAAATCGCGTGCCCCCGCGTGCTGGTTCCAATATATTCCTGGCTCGAGGTGTCAAAACAATTATTCTGCACGATCCGGTAACCATCTACAAGTTCATCGCCAAGCATTCGCCGCAACTCGGCATCCGTATTCGCCCGGTGTGTGCCCACCCCGTTGAACAAAGTTATATTCTCCTTGGGGACGTGAGCCAATTCGGCAAGCACCGCCGGAAGGAGAAGGTTATTCGGCGTCGGGCGCGTAAGGTCGCTGAATAGGATTCCGACACGATCTGCCGGTTTTACGAATTCCACAAGCGCGGGTGATTCGATCGGGGTGTGGAGCGCCGCGGAGAGAGCGGACCGCGGGTCTGGCAAGCCGGGGACAAACTCCGGCTCCACTACGGTGACACTCCACTCGTCGTTCAGTTCGAGGTCCAAGCCCGTTTTGCCGTAAGCCAGCTTAAGCAGCATTGGTCACCCCATCCGTACAGCGTTTTCTTAATCAATCTCCGTGTCCAATCGTACCTTCCTTTTCAGTATACAACGAACCAAACGAATTTGAAAGCGTGCGCATGGAACGCCACATTGGCTCCAACCGGCGTGCCTACGCCTCTTCTGCAATGAGGTCGATGATTCCGTAAATCCAGATCAGGTTGACTCGGCACGCGAGCCCGAGCGGCGTTGCACCTGTCGTTTCCGGCGTAATACAGTGTATCCGCCTGCCTTGGGATTCTCCAATGCGCCAAACAAGGTCCGTCCAACTCCCATCGTGACGGATCAGGAACCCGTTCTCGTCCGAACGGATTGCCTGGCTCACGGCGTTACGCGTCAATTGCCCGGACTCGGTCAGTCCGCGATACCCAGCCCCAATCATGCGCCGCCGCGCGATCGGAATTATCTGTTCCAGTTCTTGAATGATCGGCTTGTACGTCGACACATCGCCAAAGGCGTAATGGTAAGACAGGGAAAACGGTTCGGGAGTGATTCTGTCCTGGTGCAGGTCTAGAGCAGCCCGCACCTGTGCGAGCGGATCCTCGTGCAAGAGCATGTGCATCAATCGCGTTTCGGGAGGCAGCGTCACTTGAAACCTCTCCTCTGACGACCATCCCCAGAACCTGAAAACATTCCCATCACGCAAGTCGTCCACAATCCGTCCATCCGGGAATTCGTAACGCACAAAGTCATTGTTGCCCACTTGCACTTGAGCGTCTACTTCGTCGGTATTGTATCGCTTACCGGGAATCCCCAAGGCAGAGGGATTACGCAGGGGATATAGAATGACCTTGATTCCACGTGATCGGGCGTGTTCCAGTATCTCCGGTCCAAAAGTCGCCAGCGTTGCGGGTCCCGCCACTTCATCCGCGTGCACTCCCGCCCCAATCATCAGGACCCTATCCGTCGGTTGAATGTTTCGATCAATCAACTTTGGGAAAACATACTCACCGGATTCGTAGCGTACAGGATACGCGAAATAATCCAGACCGTAATCTCGGGCCAACGCTTCCAAGGCACGATAGACCTCTCCACGATTAGGTACTAACATCTCATCCACCCCGACGGCGCCACTGGACCAAGCCAACCCCCGCAATGACGACGACCATGCCGACGATCTGAACCTCTTCCAATCTCTCGCCCAGAAGGAGCCACGCCAGTCCTGCCGTCGCGAGCGGAGTGAGATTCATCATGATATTGACCTCGAATGCGGTAAGAGTCTGCAGAGAATGATTATAGAGCAAGTAGGCGAGTGCCGTATTGACGACCGCCAACCAGATCACGACGATCAGCGCGGTTCCGGTGAATCGCGGCGAACCCTCCGCCAACAATCCCAAGACCAACAAAAGACCGCCGCCAAAAGCCAGCGGAATCGCCGTCAGGAGGAGTGTGTCGACCTGGCGCTCTCGCGCTACTTCCCGACCCAGAATTCCGGAAAGAGTAATCCCCACCAATCCAACGCCGACAATGACCAACCCAAGCGGAGCGCCGACGCTCAAGCCGGGCGAAAAAAAGAGCGCGCTCCCCACGATGACAATCAAAATTCCGACTACCTGAATCGCCGTTGGGATCTCCTTGAGCCAAAAGATGCCGACGCCAAGTACCAGCAGGGGCATAAGACTCATCTCAAACGATCCGGTCGTCGCGCTCATGTACTCCAAGCCTGTAAAGAGTGCTCCATTCCCCAACGTATACGCCGACAGCCCCAGGACGATAAGGCGATTCCAGAGGCCGCGCGAAATACTGCGATAACCGGAGGGTTGAGGCACCATGAGGGGAATGAGCAACAAGAACCCGGCAAAATACCGTAGACCCCCCAAGGTTAGCGGACCCAAATCATTTAGGCCGATTTTGACCAGAACGAAAGTCGAAGCCCAAATCGTATTCGCGAGCAGTGATTCGGCAATGGCAAGCCACCGAGTGGGTTTCCGTTGCGTCAACATTGAATGGAGATTATATGGGTTTGTCGAATTCTGGCAAACTCGACAGGAAGGGTATGTAATTGACAGGTGTTAATCTTTCAAACTATAATCCACCCGGTCTTGATTTCGCAAGACCCGTTGCAGTCGCTCGCCCCTATTCGGTCGTTCGATTCGGTATCAGGTTTCAGACGTCTGGAGAACGCTAACTATCTTCGAGGTCGGAATGTCGCCTTCTCAAGATCCTCATCGGAAAGCGCGGGTCGCGGCGGATGTCGTCTGCTTCGGCATGATCATACCCGCATTGGTATTCATCGTCGACCAGGTCCCGGAGCATAACACGGGCCGGCTGATCGAGGCGGTCTCTGAATTTATCTCGGATGACGCTGCCATCGTCGCCTGCCTCCTGCGTGGCTGGAACGTCCGGAGCGGGATGATCGGGACCGCGTTGGGAAACGATGCGCGTGGGAGAAAGGCGGCTCGCACGCTCGAAAAACTTGGCGTGGTGGGGCAAGTACGCCTCTCGAAACAGATCTCGACGCCTTACGAAGTGAATGTCTCAGACCGGACGGGACATCGCACTTTTTTCTGGCAGCGGGATCCGCGCGTCCTGGAAACGCTGGATACCGCTGCCCTCACCCTGCTGGAACACGCAAAACTGCTGTATGTTGATTGGTATGATGGCCCCTATATCCTCCGCGCGATCCGGGAGGCAAACCGTATCGGCGTCCCCGTATATTTGAACCTCGAGCACGGTCATGCAGACCCCGAATGGGTCTCCCTTTACGCCGCGCGCGCGAGCATCTGCCAGGCCGTCACGGACGCGGCGCAGCGCGAAGGCGACCCTGCGACCATTGCCTGCAGACTATTGGATGCCGGGGTGGAGACGGCTATCGTAACGATGGCGGGGGCAGGATGTATTGCAGCACAGCGCGATCAGAGAATTCGCGCGTTCGCTCCCAGGGTCGAGGTGGTGGACGGATGCGGTGCAGGGGCGACTTTTTCGGCGGGCGTAATCTACGGGCATCTCCACCGCTGGGGACTGGAAGAGACCATCAAGTTTGCCACCGCAGCGGCATCGCTGAAATGCACGACGATCGGCCCCCGCGCGTTTCCCCTCTCGCAGATCAAGCAACTCGCGCGCAAGGTGCAAATAGAACCAGTCTAGACAACCGCTGTGCTCAAGATATCCAGCGCCCGCTCGCAAACCAGGCCGCGAGGATGCCAAGCATTATAACCGATACACCTGGTAGAATCCACTTGAGCCGGACGGGCAGCCGCTTGTGCAAGAGCGCCATGCAGAGGAAAATGGGGGGAAGACTCGCAACGTGTCGGGGCATCGAATCGAAAGCGTAACCGTACTCACCATGCACGGTAAAAAAGAATAGGATCGAGGAAAGCAAAAAAGCCGCCGTACTCAGGCGGAGACGCCCGATTGCCCAGACCGCCAACACCAACCCGAGCAAGGCATAGGCCGTATCATGCAGAGTCACTGCCCTGGAGAACCAATCCGGCTGGATATTAATACCCATCAAGGCAGCCCCTAATCCATCGATCAAGGTGGTCCAAGGCGGTGCCAGATAGGTGTTCCAATCTCTCATGATCAAGCCCGTGTAGACCAGAGGCGCGTCATGAAAACTCTCTTGTGACAGAAAAACCGCGTACGCTAGAGTCCCAAGCGGCGCAATGACGGCGCCCGCGCCAAAGTGCAGCCAATCTCTTCGGCTAAAAGAGCCCTGTTTTCTAAACTCGAGGCAATAGGGTATGGCCAGCAGAAATGCCTGGGGACGGGTTGCTCCAGCCAGCGCGATGGCGACTCCACTGGCACCGAACCGTCCGTACCGTGCGAGAGCAAGACCAAGCGTAGCGAGGAACAGGAAAAGGGGCTCGGCGTAGAATCCGACAAAAAAGAAAGACACCGGAAAGATGTACATGAATAGGGTGGATATGAGCGAGAGTTCGTGCGCATAATCGGCGCGAAGCCATTTATACATAGCAAGCCCAGCGCCGAGAAAAGAAACAAGGGAAATGAAAAGGCCGGTCCACAGCAGCGGTATCCCCAAGAGATAATTGATGCCTCGGGTCACGAGCGAATAAAGAGGGAAAAAGGCACGTGCAGAGGATTGGTCTCCGTACCCCTGGTTCGCGATCTCGAGGTAATAAAAAGAATCCCAACGCGCAAAAAGCGCGGACAGATCATTCGGAGCTACTTGCAAAGTTGGAGGCACCCCCTGACCCCATCCCCGGATCGCCGGCAGCCAATGGGCACCGAGCCAGCCCGCGATAAAGATGTAGACCGTCGAGAGTAAGCCAAAGGCGAGTACTTGCTTCCACCAAATTTGGCCCAGGAACTTGGCGCTCATTAACAAATAGATCCTCAGCGCTGATTGACGAAAAGTTCTATGTTTAGCCTTGAGAACTGGCATATTCTTGGCGTCAGAGATCATGTTTGGTTTCCCCGGTTATGTGATGGGCGGAATGGAGACACGACCGAGCCCGTCTCTGGGTTAATGTGAACACCGTCCAGCAAATCCGCGCACGCTGGAGATAGGAATCAAGTTGCCGTAGTATACCATGCGTCCGGGAAAAATCAAAGGATATTCCGACCTTGACAACTGCACTCCGTAATGGTATTCTGGTGACCATTGGTATATACCAATAGACCATTAGATACCATGGAAAGCAAAACCGCGATCAGGTTGCCGATCAACCGCTGGGCTTCGGCAGTCCCGCTCTATAACCAAATCGCCGAGAGCTTGCTGGATCAAATTGAATCCGGCAAGCTTGTGCCCGGATCGCGCCTACCGCCCGAGCGCGAGTTGAGCGAAATGCTTGGCGTCAATCGAATGACGCTGCGCCAGGCACTCCATTTGCTGCAAGCCCAAGGTCTCTTGATCCGGCGCCAGGGTAACGGCACGTTTGTCGCCGACCCCAAGATCGAGCGACAAGCAGGACGATTGATCTCTTTCACGCGTGGCATGGAACGACGCGGCTACAAACCCGGGGCCAGGGTTATCTCGTTCCAAGAGCGCCCGGTCGAAGCCTCCATCGCGGTCCACCTGAAATTGCCTGTCTCGGCGCCGGTCTATGATATCCATCGCTTGAGGCTCATTAACACGGAACCGGTCCTACTGGAACGTTACGCCATTCCAGTCGAGCGTTTTCACGACCTCGAACGGCACGACCTGGTCAATCGCTCGATGTACGAGATTTTGGAAACGGAATATGGCGTTTCAGTCAGTCACGCGCGCCAGAGCCTTGAGGCAGCCTGCGCCGGAGAGTATGAGGCCAAGTGGCTGGGCGTCCAGCCGGGTGCACCGCTGATGCTGGAACGACGTGTCTCGTTCGACAAGACCTATCAACCGGTCGAGTACGGCAGGGATGTGTACCGCGGGGACCGATTTCGATTCGTCACCGAGATTGCATCACTGGAATTATAGTCAATCAATCATGGCCAATCGTACTGAGGTGGAGATGAAAAACCTGGCGACGCTCCTCACCCAACAGCAGGTGGAGCGAGTGCACGAAGCATCGCTCGAAATCCTGGAAGAGGTCGGTCTGCTGGTCCGCAATGCGAAGGCAAAAGAATACTTTGCGGCGCACGGCTGTCACGTGGACGCCGAGACCGAGATAGTCCGCTTGCCGCGCACCGTCGTCGAAGAGTACCGCAATTCCTTTCCGCCTCAATTCACTTTTCGTGCGCGGGATCCGCAGTACGACAAGACCCTGCCCGACGATAGCCCAGTCATCGTCACCGGCTCCTCTGCGCCTAACATGCTGGATCCTGTGACCGGACAGGAGCGACGCGCCTATTCCGATGATATCGCCCGCATTGCCCGGCTAATCAACGAACTCCCGGGCTATGATGTCTTTTCCATTTCCACGCTGGCAGAAGATGCGCCTCTGGACCGTTTCACCATCACCCGCCTATATCCGACCATCAAGAACTGCGTCAAACCCATCCGCTGTAGCGCCACCAATCAACAGGATGCAGAGCAAATCTTGCAGCTTGCCTCATTGGTGGCCGGTAGCGAGGCAGCCTATCGCGAGCGCCCTTTTATAACGCACCACTACTGCCCCGTGGTCTCGCCCCTTACCTTTGACTTTGACTCGACCGAGATGTTGATCTATTTCACCGAAAATGGCTGGCCCTCATTCGGAACGGTAGTGCCAAATGGAGGCATGTCGTCCCCGCTGACCCTCCTGGGGACTCTGGTACAGGGCAATGCCGAATTTCTGGCGTGGTCAGTCCTGATGCAGATGATTCGCCCCGGCACGCCCTTGATCTATTCGTACTTGCCGACGATCGCCGATATGCGCCGCGGTTCGTATTCCCCCGGAGCGATCGAATGCGGCATGCTTTCGATGGCCATGACACAGATGGCACATTTCTACAAGGTGCCCAACGGCGGGTATATCGGCTTGACGAATGCCAAGGTGAACGATGCCCAGTCGGGCTATGAAAGCGGGATGTCGACCACTGCCACTCTGCTGGCCGGTGCGGACATGTTCAATATGGGCGGCTTGTTAGATGCACTGATGTGTTTTGATTTTGCCAAGGCAGTGATTGACGACGAGATCGCTCTGATGCTCAAGCGCATCAAACGCGGGCTTGAGTTCGCCGAAGAGAACTTTGCCATGGACGATATCAAGGGTACCGGGCCCGGCGGGATGTTTATCGACAAGCCACGCACCTACGAATTGATGAAGCACACCATGTTCCTCCCGGAAATTGCCGACCGCGATCCACGGAACCGCTGGCAAAAGCTGGGCGCGCTTGATTCGCAGGCCCGTGCAATGAAACGCGTCCGCGAAATTCTGACGCAGGATCATCCTTCACTAATCTCTCCAGAGGTCGAAGCGCGCATCCGCGCGGCCTGGCCCGATCTACCCGTGGGCGATGCTGTCGCTCCTACCGAGTGGAAACAAGAAAAAGAGCCGGCGCTATCGCCGGTAGCTTGATGCGAACATAAACCGTTTCAGGGAGTGCTCTTTGCAGATAGATGCCAGGGTCGTCATTATCGGAGGCGGCATTGCCGGGTGCAGTCTCGCCTACCATCTCACCCAGTACGGATGGAAAGATATCGTCCTTGTCGACAAAGGCGAACTAACCAGCGGCGCGACGTGGCACGCCGCCGGTATCGTCACTGTCTTTCACACCTCTCCGAGCTTGATGCGAATGCGCAAGTACAGCATGGACCTGTACAAACGCCTGCAGGCGGACGGCGGAGAGCAGGTGGGCTGGCGCACGGTCGGAAGTCTGCGAATTGCCTCGACTCCTGAACATTTCCAGTTTCTCCAGCGCCAGGTCAGCCAGGGCAAAGCCATCGGGCTGGACCTCGAAATCATCTCGCCTCAAGAGGCACTGCGTCTATATCCTTATATGTCAAGCGAGAATCTATATGGCGCAATGTATCTCCCCGGCGATGGATATCTGGACCCGAGTGGTGTTACTTTTGAGTTGGCGCAGCGTGCCAAGGCGACGGGCGGCGTCAAAATATACACGGGTGTCCTTGTCACCGCTGTCGAGCGCGGTCCCCTGGGTCAGGTTACTGCAATTGTAACCGACCATGGAACCATCAGGACGGAAATGGTCGTGAATGCAGCGGGCATGTGGGCGCCGCGCTTGGGCGCGATGGTGGGTGTGAATCTCCCAATGACGCCGCTTACGCACCAGCATCTGGCGACCAGGCCCATTCCGGGGCACGAATTGCCAAAGGACACACCGGTCCTGCGCGATCCCGCCAACCTCGTTTACTTGCGAGAGGAACAGCGCGGCTTTCTCATCGGAGGGTTTGAAATCGAACCGGTGGCGCATTTTGTGGAGGGGGCTCCGTGGGGGTTCACCCAGCAATTGTTTCCACCCGATTGGGAATTATTCGATCCTATCATGCAGGGCGCCATCCGCCGCGTCCCAATTCTCTCGCAAGCGCAGGCGGCGAAACTCGTCAATGGTCCCGAAGCCATCACACCGGACAGCCGTCCCCTCCTGGGACCGGTCCCGGGCGTGCCGGGCTATTACGTCGCCGCCGGTTTGTCGCACACCGGGTTCGGAGGCGGCGGAGCGATCGGGCAGATCATGGCCGAATGGATTGTCGAAGGCGAGCCATCCCAGGACACGCAAGAATACAACGTGCGGCGTTTTAGCGACATCTACCGCGATCCGAAATTCACGGCAGAACGTGCCAGAGAGTCCTACCGGTATTACTATTTCTTGCGCTTTCCCCATGACGAGAATGAATCCGTGCGTCCCCTGCGCCTGAGCCCGGTGGCCGAACGCTTGAACGCGCTCGGCGCGGTCTGGGGCGAGAAAAACGGCTGGGAGCGCGTCAACTATTTCGACCCGGACAAACCCGGCCGGCTCGCTGGCGCAGACCAGCGGGCATGGGGATGGACCCGCCCTGCGTTTTTTGATCAAGTTCGCGAGGAACACCGGGCCGTCCGCGAACGCGCCGGTCTGTTCGAGATGAGTTCGTTCGGCAAAATCGACGTGCGCGGTCCTGGCGCACTGGCACTTTTGCAGGAACTGGCGGACAGCCAGATGGACAGGCCCATCGGACGGGTGACTTACACCCAGTTTCTCAACCGGCGCGGCGGCATCGAAAGCGATCTGACCATCACCCGGCTGGGAGATGACTATTTCCGGGCGACCACCGGGAGCGCGTTCGTGTCGCGTGACCTGGGTTGGATCACGATGAATTTGCCCTCCGACCATTCGGTGCAGGTCCGCGATGTAACCGCCGACTATGCCTGCCTTGGCATGTGGGGACCCAATGCCCGCCTTGCGCTGCAAGCCGCCACCCGCGAAGATGTGTCAAATGAAGCGTTCCCATATATGACGGCGCACACGATTCACATAGACGGGGTCGAGGTGCTGGCACAGCGAGTGACCTATGTCGGCGAGTTGGGATGGGAAATGTATGTGCCGTTCGGACAAGCCCCCCGGGTCTGGGATGCTCTTATGTCAGCCGGTAAAGCACACGGCATCCGGCCCGCCGGCTATAAAGCGCTCGAGTCCCTACGCTTGGAAAAGGGCTATCGTTACTGGACAGCGGATATTACACCCGCCGACAACCCCTTCGAAGCAGGACTGGGATTCTGCGTCCATATGAACAAGGTCGACGGATCGGGCGGCTCGTCGCGTGGGTTTATCGGGCGCGAGGCACTGGAAAAGATCCAAGCCGAAGGGATGAGGCAAAAGTTGTGCACCTTGACGATGGACGGCAACGCTGTCATTTACGGCGGCGAAGCCGTCTCGGCAAATGACAAGGTTGTAGCCCGCTTACGCAGTGGCGGGTACGGCTACACCATTGACAAGAACATCGGACTGGCTTATCTCCCATTAGGATTGGCAAAGCAGGGAACCGAACTGCAAGTAGAAGTATTTGGCAATAAAATCGCGGCTCAAGTTTCACCGGATGTCCTGTACGATCCGCAGGGGAGTCATTTGAGACAGTAAGTTGAGCACAGTCTTCGGTAAATAAAGGAGATGCAAGGATGACGCATGACGAGATTTTGAAGGGTCTCTACGATAACACCATTCTGGGCAAAGCGCCCATTGTCAAAGATCTAACCCAGCAAGGATTGGACGCCGGACTGGATCCTGTGGATATGCTTTACAAAGGACTTTTGCCAGCTCTACAAGAAGTGGGCCGGCGATTTGAGATCGGCGATTTTTTTGTGCCGGAAATGCTTCTCTCCGCCAAAGCGATGCAGGGCGCGCTTGTCCTCCTGCGCCCTCTCCTTGCCGCCAAGGGAGAAAAGACCCTCGGCAAGGTCGTCATGGGTACCGTCAAGGGCGATGTTCATGACATTGGCAAAAACCTCTGCAACATTATGCTGGAAGGAGCTGGATTTGAGGTGATCGATCTCGGCGTCAACACGTCACCCGAGAAATTCGTGGCGGCGGTCGATCAGCACAAACCGGACATTGTCGGTTTCTCTGCATTCTTGACGACGACGATGCCGATGTTCAAGGTGAACATCGAGGCGCTGAAAAAGGCCGGTCTGCGGGACAAGGTCAAGGTAATGGTCGGCGGCGCGCCCGTGAACGCGCATTACGCCGAGGTGGTCGGCGCAGATTATTACTGCCCCGACGCCAGCGCAACCGCGCGCAAAGCCAAAGAGATCGTCGGCACTAGCGGCGAGGCGCCCAGAGGCGCTTTGGCAGATGCCGTCTCTGCGGTCGAGCAGATGCTGAGCAAGGCAGAACCGGAAATCAAAACCCCGTAGCATCCGCTCGCCGCAGCGGATGGCCGCTCCCCGCCGCAGGTATCCGGTCGCCGGGTAAACACAAGAGGAAGCATTTGGAAACCATTCTTCATTCCAAGACCCAAACTGTCACCATCGGACCCGACCATCCTTTCGTTATGATCGGCGAAAAGATCAATCCGTCCGGGCGAAAAAAACTCGGCGCGGAGATGGCCGCAGGCGACTGGTCGCGCGTCCGCCGGGACGCCGAGGCACAAGCCACTGCCGGTGCGCACATGCTTGACGTGAACGCCGGGGTCCCGATTGCCGACGAGCCGTCACTACTCGTTTCCGCTATTCGCGAGATATCGATGGTAACTCCAACCCCGCTTTGCCTCGATTCGTCGGTCGCCGAAGCCCTGGAAGCCGGTCTGGGGGCGTATGAAGGCAAAGCCCTGGTCAATTCGGTGACGGGCGAAGACGAACGGTTGGAACTGATCCTCCCGCTGGTCAAAAAGCACGGCGCCGCCGTCATCGGAATGTCCAATGACGAGACCGGCATCTCAATGGACCCGGAGTATCGCTTATCCGTGGCGCGCAAGATCGTCCAGCGCGCCCGAGACTATGGGATACCGCCGGAGGATGTGATCATCGATCCGCTCGCATTGACGGTCGCCGCAGACCCGCAGGCGGTGCAGATAACCTTGGCCACTATGCGGCTCATCCGCGATGAATTAGGCAATAACATGGTCTGCGGTGCGGGGAACACCTCCTTCGGCTTGCCGGATCGTTCCTATCTCACAGCCGCTTTTATAGCCATGGGGCGCGTCTGCGGGCTGACGAGCGCCATCACGGACGCACTCAATCCCGTCATCTCCGAAATGGTCCGCGCCGGGGATGTGATGCTGGGATTGGACGAATATGCCGCGGGTTGGATTGCGCGGTTTCGGGAGAGACAGAAAGGAAAACAAGCATGAGCCAGGATCGGAAGCAAACGACGAACGTGGCCGCCGGCAAAGAAATAGCCACCTTCGGAGGTGGATGCTTTTGGTGTACCGAAGCCATCTTCGACGACCTGAAAGGCGTGGAGAGCGTCGAATCGGGATATTCGGGAGGGACGGTGCCCAATCCCTCTTACCAGCTTGTCTGCACCGGGAACACCGGACATGCGGAGGTTAACCAGATTATCTTCGACCCGAAGGTGATCTCTTACAAGCAACTCCTCGAGATCTTTTTTACGGTCCATGATCCGACCACGTTGAACCGGCAGGGCGCGGACGTGGGGACGCAGTATCGTTCTGTAATTTTCTACCACAGTGAGGAACAAAAAAAGATCGCCGAGGAGGTCATCAGAGAGACCGCGGAAAAGAAGATCTGGGACGATCCCATCGTCACCCAATTGGTCCCTTTCCAATCCTTTTACAAAGCAGAGGACTATCATCAGGAATATTTCGCGCACAATCCGTTTCAGCCGTACTGCCGAGTCGTCATTGCGCCCAAGGTAAAGAAATTCCGCGACCATTATCGCGAGATGCTCAAAAAGTGATGAAGCTACCAATCACTTTTCTACCCCAGAATTTTGTCACGCACGCTCCCGAAGGAACAACCGTATTTAACGCCGCCAATTGGGCGGGACTGGCGATAGACAGTACATGCGGGGGCCGCGGTACCTGCGGCAAGTGCAAAGTCCGCATAGTACTGGGCGCCAACTCTATCACCGACGCCGACCGCCGTTTCCTCACCGAGGCGGAACTCAAAGAGGGCTGGCGACTTTCGTGTCGCGCGGTGATCCATTCCGAATATGTGGTACAAGTCCCGCGGCTGATGACGTCTCCCAAAGCCGCTCTGCTCGGCTACGGGCGGCACGTAGTCCTGGATCCCAATGTCGACAAAGTCTATCTTGAACTCGCCGAACCGACCTTACAAGACCAGCAGCCGGATCTCGCCCGCGTTCTTGCGGCGCTCGACAAGGACGGCTATGCCGTCCGCGCCGACCCTGCCGTCTGGCGCACCCTGCCCAAAGCGCTTCGTACGAGCAATTTCAAGATCACCGCGGTGGTGTGCGGCGATGAACTGATCGCCGTCGAACCGGGCGATACCACGGGCAAGTCGTTCGGATTGGCGCTCGACATCGGGACGACCACCGTTGTTGCAGCGCTGGTGGACCTGAATACCGGCGCAGTGGCGGCGGTGCAATCTGCGTTGAACGGGCAAGCGCCTTTTGGCGCTGATGTGATCTCGCGCGCCAGTTATGCCATGACCGAGGTGGATGGGCTGGCAACCTTGCAGACGCGCATCGTAGAAACGATCAACACCTTACTCGATCAACTGCTCGCCGCATCCGGCGTTCCGAGGGAGAATGTATACGAAGCCGTCGCAGTAGGGAATGCGACCATGCTCCACATTCTGCTGGGAATTGATCCCGAGGCAATTTCGGTCGCGCCTTTCATCCCCGTGATCGAAGAGCCGGTCACGCTACCCGCACGCGATCTCGGCCTAAGACTTGGACCGCAGGCACGGCTGAGCACGTTGCCGCATCTGGGCGCGTATGTGGGCGCAGACATTGTGGCGGGCGTCCTCGCGACCGGCATTGGACGCGAAAAAGATGAAAACCAGCGCCTCTACATCGACGTGGGGACGAACGGCGAGATCGTCCTCGGTTCTTCGCGCCGGACGCTGGCAACCGCAGCGCCCGCCGGTCCCGCCTTTGAGGGAGCGCAGATACAGTGCGGAATGCGCGCCAGCGACGGCGCCATAGAAGGCGTGGAGATTTCGGACGATGTCCACCTGCAAATCATTGGCGGCAACGTCAAGCCCATCGGCATCTGCGGGTCGGGGCTGGTGGATGCCGTCGCCCAACTCGTGCAATGCGGCCTGGTCGATGCGTCCGGCTTTCTAGCCCACGCCGAGCAGGTGCGCGGGCGCGTGGGCGATGTGCTGGTAGACCGGTTGGTGGAATTGGAGGGAGGTGTCCGCGCGTTTCTTTTGAGCGACCCGGAAGACAAGATCGTGCTCACCCAACGCGATATACGCGCGCTCCAGTTTGCCAAAGGTGCGATCGCGGCCGGAGTGGCAGTCCTGATGAGTTATCTCGGGCTCAAGGCAGAGGACCTGGACGAGGTCTTGCTCGCCGGGTCTTTCGGCTCCTACATCAATCCGGCCAGCGCGCGCGCCATCGGATTGGTCCCATGGGTCCCGGTGGAGCGCATCGTCGCGGTGGGGAATGCCGCGGGCGAAGGCGCAAAAATCTCGCTCCTCTCCTTCCGCGAACGCGAAGCGGCAAGCCGGATCCCGGAACTCGTCGAGTACGTCGAACTGTCGGGACGCCCCGAGTTTAATGACATCTTCACCGAGGCGCTGGCATTCCCCGTGAGGGTGGAAGAGAGTGAGACCGACTCACGTGCACCACATTAGAATTGGAGACAAGCATGGTTCGCACCTTTCTTGAACGCCTCCAGGCAGGCGAAATATTGGTCGCCGACGGCGCGACCGGCACGAATTATCAGCGCATGGGGTTGGGGCTCGGCGTCCCGCCCGAAGAGTGGTTGATCGACGCGCCGGAAAAAGTCATCGCCCTCCATCGCGCCTTTATCGACGCCGGTTCCGATATTATTCTCACCAATACCTTTGGCGGCACGCGATTGCGGCTGAGGGATTCCAAGTACGCCGACCGCGCGCCGGAACTGAATCGCCGCGCTGTCCAGCTAGCGCGGGAGGCGGCGGACGGCAAGCCTGTCCTCATCGCGGGCTCCATCGGACCGACGGGTCTCCTGTGCGAACCGCTTGGCGAACTGACGTCCGAAGCCGCCGTTGCCACTTTTGCCGAGCAAGCCGCCGCCCTCGTCGAGGGAGGCGTGGACCTACTCGTTCTCGAAACCTTTTTCGCGCTGGACGAAGCTACCGCCGCCGTACAAGCCGTCAAGCAGGCCAGCTCCATTCCACTCGTCGTCTCTTTCAGTTACGATCAGGGCATGCGCACGATGATGGGGCACACGCCGTCTCAAGTCGTAGAAGCGATCGCGCCCCTGGGAGTGGCCGCGATCGGAGCAAACTGTGGCAAGACTCTGGACGCGATGGAGCAAATCGTCAGAGAGATGGCCGCGCTCGGAACCGGTCTGCCGATCTGGGCCAAGCCCAATGCCGGACTGCCGCGCATGGTCGACGACGTGGCTACCTACGACGTCGGTCCCGCGACGATGGCAGAATACGCATTACGCTATTTGCGTGCCGGTGCCCGGATAGTGGGCGGCTGTTGCGGGAATACGCCGGAACATGTCGCCGCGATCGCGTCCGCCGTAAAACGCTCGCCAGTGGTAAAACGTTCGCCGTAAGGGCAAATCATGATTCGCCCCGACAGGTCACGCCCCAACCGATCGCGCGACGAGACACTCGCGGTGCTACGCGGGGAATCCATTCCCCGGTTACCCGTCTTTAGCGGCTTGCCCAGTCTGACCTCTGCCGGTCTGCACGCCGCCGGTATCCGTTACAGCGATGCGCATACGGACCCTGCCAAAATGGCATTGGCCGCGGCGAGCACGTACGCGCTCTGTGGGTTTGAATCGGCGGTGGTCCCCTTTGATTTATGCGTTGAAGCAGAGGCGCT
>JBLMXX010000480.1:0-3074 GCA_050257995.1 Acidobacteriota bacterium
TATCGGCGCTCCAGTACCGGTATCCCTTTTCGAGCCGGAGCGAGTCGATGGCGCGATAGCCCGCCGCGACGATGCCATCTGCCTGTCCGGCTTGCCACAACACATCCCACAATCGCTGGCCGTATTCCATCGGGCAGTAAAACTCCCAGCCCAGCTCGCCGACGTACGTCACGCGCACTGCCAGCACCGGCACATCGCCGATCGCAATGTTCTGTGCCGTCATATACGGGAACACCGCGTTCGAGATGTCGGCTTTGGTGAGGCGCTGGAGAATATCCCGCGCGCGGGGTCCCCACAGCCCCAGGCACGCGTACTGCGAGGTCACATCTTCGACCACGACGGGCGCGTCGTCAGGCAGGTTCAAACGAATCCACGACCGGTCGTGCTCGCCGAACGCGGTCCCCGTGACAATGCGAAACCGGTCCTCGCCCAGGCGCGTCACCGTAAAATCGCATTCGATCCCCCCGCGCGGGTTGAGCATCTGAGTATAGACGACACTGCCCGTGGGCTTGTCAATATCGTTGGCGCAGAGATATTGTAATGCCGGTAGAGCGCCGGGTCCGCGCACTTCAAACTTGCTGAACGAAGTCTCGTCGAACAGTCCCGCCCGCTCGCGCGTGCCGATATGCTCGACGCCTATTGCGCTCGACCAGTGGATATGCGACCAGCCCTTGGGCTCGTGTCCGTGCGCGGCATTCGCCTCGTTCGGTGTGAACCAGTTTGGGCGCTCCCACCCAGTCTTTTCGCCAAAGGATGCACCCAGTTCCTTCAGCCGGAAATAGGCAGGCGAAAGGCGCTGGGGGCGCATCGAGGTACGTTCCTCATTGGGATAGTGAATATCATAATATTTGCTATAAGTCTCAATCGTGCGCGCGACCGTGTATGGCTGGCTGGCATAATTGTTCCCAAAGCGGCGCAGATCAAGCCTCCAGAGATTCCACTCGGGGTGCCCGTCGATAATCCATTCTGCCATCGCCTTGCCGATACCACCGGCGCTCGCGAGCCCGTGCGCGCAGAACGCCGCGGCCACCCAGAAACCCTTGACGACCGTCGGTCCAAGCAGGAACTCGGCATCCGGTGTAAATCCTTCCGGCCCGTTTAACAGCATATTCACTTCCGCGTGCTCGATAACAGGCGTCCGCCGGATGAGACTCTCCATCAGCGGCTGGAAACGGTCCCAATCGGGGGGAAGCAACTTGTTGTTAAAGTCTTGCGGGATCCCATCCAATCCCCACGGCGCGGGCATGCGTTCATAGCCGCCCGCAATAAGGCCGCCCACCTCTTCACGCCAGTAGACGAGCAGGTCCGGATCGCGCATGGTCGGCAGGTTCTTGGGCAGGCCGGGAATAGGGCGAGTGATGAGGTAAAGGTGCGCCATCGGCGTCACCGGCAGATACAGTCCGACCATCGCGCCGATCTCGCCCGCCCACTGTCCCGCCGCGTTGACGACGGTTTCACTCTGAATCGTGCCGCGGTCCGTAATGACCGCGCTGACCCGCCCGGTCTTCAACGTAATCGATTGCACGCGAGTGTTGGTGAGAAAACGCACGCCATTCTTTTTCGCTCCCGCCGCGAGCGCGTACGTCAACCCGCTCGGGTCCACCATTCCATCTGTCGGCAGATAAACCGCGCCGAAGACACCTTCCGGATTCATGATCGGAAAGAGTTTGAGCGCCTCCTGGGTGCTGATTAGTTCAAGCGGCAAGCCGAACGAACGCGAGAGTGCGACCTGGCGTTTCAGCTCTTCGAGTCGCTCGGGCGACGAAGCCAGTCGCAGGCTCCCCACCTCCCGCCAATTTGGGTCATATTCGGTTTCGACTTTGAGCTTCCGGTACAGGTCCACGCTGTAGCGGATCATTTTGGTCAGGTTCACATCCGTGCGTAATTGCCCGACGAGACCCGCCGAATGAAACGTCGAGCCGCTGGTCAGCTCGCTCCGCTCCAGCACCACCACATCGCGCCAGCCCGTCTCGGCGAGATGGTAGGCGATGCTGCAGCCACCCACGCCCCCGCCGATTACGACGACCCGCGCTTGCGTTGGAAACTCTGCCATTTGGAGTGACTCCGTCAAAAGAGTTCAGTCTGGAACCTGATCGACGAGCAATTCCTCTATACCTGGAATGCCCTCAGCCAATCCCCATAGCGCGAGTCGCGCGCCATTTCTGCCATACGCCCAAAATGCTTACCGGCGTACGCGCGAAAATCAAAGTCCAGAGTGGAAATTCCGATCTGCACCACACCCCACATCGCTTCTCGAAAATCGGAAATGATCTTTAAAAGTTTATGGCGGGCAAACCTCACCTCGATCGACCATCCTTCGGTCAGCGGGTTTGCCGCGAGATACGCGTCGAGCAGCAGGCGATCCTGCTCGTCCGAAAAACCGTGATGCACGGAAAAGTTCGCCAGGTCAAAAGCAGGGTCGCCCATGCCGGCATATTCCCAATCGAGAATGCAGATGGTTCCATCGTCGAGAAAATTCTCGTTGAGTAGATCATTGTGGCACGGGCGCGGCGTAAAGGGGTATCGGCGCAATGCACTTTCAATCTCTTGCCGGCGCGCCGTCAGCCAATCGAAATTCCCGGGGAAGGTAACGGCATAGCGACGCGCGATCTCGGCATAGGCATCGACGGTTTGAAAGGGAGAAAAACTGCCGGGGATACTGGGTATCGCGTGAAAGCGCCGCAATGCAAGCGCCACACGCCGTATGTTTTCCGGCCGAACCATCTCAGGACAAGGCAACGTGCTCGCTCCCAGGAAACGCGTCACCAGATAGCCTTCCGGCTCGATAAAGTAGACCACCTCCGGTGCCAATCCAATCGCCGCTGCCGCCTCATTTGCCGCGCGTTCGTGGTGCCGGTCGATGCCGAGCAGTTCCGTCTTTTCGCCGCCGATGCGTAACACAAACGATTCCCCGTCGACGTCGACGCGGAAATTGCGGTTCGTTATGCCCCCGCCTAGAGGCGCGGTCTTGATTTCATGTGCGCCCGCCCACTGCGGCACACGCGCGATGGCTTCTGCCAGTGTCAATGCCATGCGTTGCTACTGCACCCCGACTAGCGCCCCCGCGACGGCAA
>JBLMXX010000481.1:0-6986 GCA_050257995.1 Acidobacteriota bacterium
GAGGGGAGGAGGGCAGCTTTGGCGGTGGTGCCGGTCTTTAGCAAAACACCGGAATCCGGGTCCTTGATCATTTGCCCCAGGACCGCCCGCGTCCGCAGCGAACGGATCTGGTCCATCATAATCCCCGTGACCATGCGATACATACCCTTGATGCCCCACTGGTACGCTTCCGGGTGAGAGATCCCGGCGGCGTCGCTGACGATCAAAAAGTCGACGTCTTTGCGCCATCCCTCGTCGATATCGAATACGCCCTCCATTCCAAAATTGTCATAGACGCCTCCATCCCAAAGATGGACGGCGGGAAAGGCAGGATCGACCGGCTTTGTCTTTCTCTGTGGGGCGGTGTCGGGCGTGGGGATTGAACCGTCTTCAGGAGACGCGTCGACATATTTGAACCAATGGGCACGCCGCGTGTCGAGGACGAGCGGACCAATCAGTCCCGGAAAGCCGGAAGACGCCGCGACGGCATCGCTTAACGGGATATCGGTGTCATTGCTGTAGCCAAAGACGTAATCGCCCATGCGGAACGATTCAAAGCGCCAATTCTTGCACGTTTCGTAGCAGGTCGCGTTGATCAACCACCGGGGTGACTTTGGCAAAGCGGAGAGCGTGGCGGTGACACCCCAGCGTTCCCGCAACACTTGTGAGAGGAGATTGGCGCGCGGCTCGAAGAGGGTAATGGGTGAGCGGAGAGTTCGCCAAATGAACCCGAGCTGCAGGTCCACGGTCGTGAGGAGGGTGCGTGCTTTCGGCAGGACCTGCTCGACGAACTGGCGGCTGGTGGGCCAGGTAAACTCGTTGCCGGCATACACCAGCGCGCCGCACAGGCTGCCGCCGGACACGGTCGAGAGGAGGGTCACATCCTCCAGGCGGTTTTCCTCCGCCAACCTCGCCAGCACGCCGAGATGGAACACCGTTGCCCGAAAGCCGCCGCCGGAGAGCGTGAGTCCGATCTTCATGGATGCCTCCTATGTAGTTGCCTGTGTATGGGCTAAATTATATGTGAAGATGCGCCGGGATGTCAAACGCCTTCTAAGCGCATTTGGAAAATCCGTTGCCATAACGGTTAATGAACTTTAAAAACCAAAACGGGCGTCGGGTTGGCTAGGGGGCGACCCTCGTGGTCGCCCTGACCGGGCACCCAAAAAGGGTGCCCCTACGCGCACGGGCTTGACGCGCCAGAGACAAGGTGTTACACTCTGGGTAGTTGGGGCTAGACAAAACAATAGAAATATGACGCGACATCTCCGGATTCCTTTCGTCGGACCGGATTGCTACTGTGGGCAAGGGGGGAAGAGTAGTAATGTTGTCATGTCGCGGCTTGGGTCGTACTTGTAACGCCGTTCTCACGCACCGGGTTGCACGATCGCGTTTTGACGATTTGGGCAGACCATTGATTTGGCCTGCCTTTTTCTTTTCCCGGTTCTTTTGATGTTCTTTTGACGATGACCGTGTATGCTCTTGTCCAGCGGGCAGACGTATCTCGTCGGGGTCCTGAAAGGGAATATGAAGAACATTCACTATTTTGATTTCGACGTGTCCATCGAACGCACGGCAAGCGGGTACCGGACACGCGTGTTGTCCTCCCCGGCGGGCCAGGCTTACGCCGAATTCGTTCCATCGTTCACCGACCTGGAACTGGAAAATTTTCTCCTCCGGGTGGGACGGACGCGCCGCGGGGTGCGCCGCATTAATTCGCCCGAAATGGAGAGCGCCAAGAACTTTGGCGGGCGTCTCTTCAACGCGCTGTTCAAAGACGAAGTACGCGGCTGCCTCCGCAGCAGCCTGGACGACGCGAATCGACAAGAGGCGGGACTGCGATTTCGCCTGCATCTTTCCGGTGTGCCCGAATTGGCCGACCTGCCGTGGGAATATCTCTACAACCCGACGCTGAACCGCTTTCTGTGCCTCTCGGCAGAGACGCCCCTCATCCGGTATATTGAACTGCCGGAGCTCATCCGGCCCATCAGCGTCAAGCCGCCGCTCAAGCTCCTCGCCGTCATTTCCAGCCCCAGCGATTATCCGCCGCTCGACGTGGACCGGGAGTGGGAAAAACTCAACGAAGCCCTGCGCGACATTGTGCAGCAAGGTCTCCTGAAGATCGAACGGCTTGCCGATGCACGGCTGACGACCTTGCAGCGACAGCTGCGGCAGGGCGAATACCACATTTTTCATTTTGTTGGACACGGGGGTTTCAACACGGAAACCCAGGACGGCGTCTTGCTTCTGGAGGATGAAACCCACCGCGGTCGTCAAGTCAGCGGGCAGGACCTCGGAATGCTCCTGTACGATCAGCGCACTCTGCGCCTGGTGGTGCTCAATGCCTGTGAAGGCGCGCGGACATCCCGCACCGATCCCTTTGCGGGCGCGGCGCAGAGTCTGGTGCAGCAGAGAATTCCGGCGGTCATTGCGATGCAATTCGAGATCACCGACGACGCCGCGATCAGTTTGGCGCACGAGTTCTACGGGGCGCTCGCCGACGGCTATCCCGTCGACGCCGCGCTCGGGGAAGCGCGCAAAGCGCTCTTTGCGCAAGGGAACGATGTCGAGTGGGGAACTCCGGTCCTGTACCTGCGCGCGCCCGACGGACGCATCTTTGACGTCGAGCGCGTCAGCGACGATGAGAAAAACCGCGCTCGGGCGGTCGCGCTGGGCCGCGAGGCACAGGCATTCATGGTGCAAGAGGATTGGGCCGGGGCGATTGAAAAGTGGCAGAGCGTTCTGGCGATCGATCCGGAGCAGAAACAAGCCGCGGATAGATTGAAAGAGTCACAGCGGCAGCAGGAACTGGCAACCCTATATGCTGCGGGACGGCAGGATATGGAGGCGCAGCGGTGGAACGCGGCATCCGATTCGCTCCGACGCATACAAGGTCTGCAGAGCAATTATAAAGATGTCGACGCGCTCATCGCCAAAATCCAAACCGAAATTCAGCCGGCTCCGAAACCGGTCCAACCGGCGCCTGCCCCCGTGATCGCCCCGAAGGAACAGATCGAAAAGTCAAAAGGTCGGGGGTTGTCCTTGATCGGCGTGATCGTCGGGGTCCTCCTGTCGTTGACGTGCATCGGAGGTCTCGGCATGTATGCCTTGAGCGCGGTCTTCGCTCCGACACCCACGCGCGCGTTGGCAGCCATCACTGTGGCATTCCCATCCAGTCCGTCGGATACGCCTGCGCCAAGACCGGCGGATACGTCAACGCCTGAGCCGCCGACCGCGTCGCCCCCCACCGCCGTTCCGATCATCCCGCCGACCCCAACACCGCCGCCGACGAGTACGCCGGTCGATACCTCGACGCCCATCCCCTCACCGACAAAGCCGCCGCCAGCGGCAACGCCGACGGTGTTCATTCCGCCTGGCGTTTACGTCACCGCGATTCGAGTGGATCCGCCAAATCCCAAACGTGCGCAACCGATGACGTTCTATGTCACTTTCCTTAATACGAACAGCGGTCCGGCAGGATATCGCTGGCGAGTTCGTATTTTCACGCCGGACAATTTGCGGCACTCATTGGGCGATACCTCCCCCTTGAGTGAAACTTTTCCCGTCGGCGCCAGCGAGCATGCGTCCGCCGACAACTGGAAGGTCACGGGCATTGTTGGCTGCATTCCGCTCATGGCGCGAGCGTACGTGGTTGTTCCACAAAGGGACGATACCGAATTCCTGTACCTGAACAGCAATCGCGTCGAGTTAAATTTCCAAGTCTGTCCGTGAGCGCTGCCGGTGCCGGCAGGTCCATCCCGCGCACCTTGCATATTATGGGAGTTGTCGCTACCAGCTGATGCCTTTATATTCTCCGCGCATCCGGCTGTCACCCTTGGCAATTCCGATTAGATCGATCAAGATCTGATTTTCATCCAATAACTGCCGTACCCACCGGAAATTCGCACTCCCGTTTGCAATGACCACGACCTCAGCATCCTTGACAACTTCTTCGATCGAAGACCGCATCCGTGGGGCAAGGTGGGGCCACGCGCGCTCCAGGAAAGCCCGGTTTGCTCCAATCAATTTTGATACGGTCACATTCTCATCATAGACCGAGACTTGGTATCCTCTCCCGATGAGCGTTTCGACGAGAGCAAGGGCGGGGCTCTCGCGCACGTCGTCCGTGGCCGGTTTGAAGGTCAGACCCAGCACGCCGATCCTGTGACGCCCGGTGCTTTCCACCAACTCGATTGCCCGTCCTATCTGATGCTGGTTGCTCGGCAAGATCGCGCTGAGCACGGGGGCATCCACGTTTTGTTCCATCGCCCAATGTGCCAATGCCCGGACATCCTTCGGCAAGCATGATCCCCCAAAAGCAAACCCGGGCCTCAAATAGGCCGGGGAAATGTTGAGTCGTCGGTCCTGGCAAAAGATATCCATCACCTGCTGCCCGTCAACTCCCTGGGTCTTGCACAAAGTGCCTATTTCATTGGCAAAAGCGATTTTTAGCGCGTGGAATGCGTTACTGGCATATTTCGTCATCTCCGCCGCGGAAATGCTGGTTCGGATGACCGGCGCATCCACCTCTCCGTACATGGACTCGACGGTGTAACCACTGGTTGGGTCGAGCTGACCGATGACGGTGTACGCGGGATGATAATAGTCTTTGATGGCGCTGCCTTCCCGGAGAAACTCCGGGTTCATGCACACCCCAAAGTCAGACCCGGCAGGACGACCAGAGTGCTGTTCGAGGATTGGGATCAGTCGATTCCGGACCGTTCCTGGTAATACGGTGCTGCGGACCACGACGACATGATAACTCCGTTTGCTGCCCAGGCTTTTCCCGATCTCCGAGCACACACTATCGATGAATTCCAGATTCACATACCCATTCTGATTGCTCGGCGTGCCCACGCAGACCAGGCTGACATCTGTCTCCCGGACGGCCATCTCGGCATCCAACGTCGCCGAGAGCCGGCCGCTCGCTACGACCTTCTCAATCAATTCGTCTAGACCGGGCTCGCCGATCGGCGACTGGCCCGACTTTACCAGGCGGACTTTGTGAGGATTGACATCCACGCCAATCACTGCATGTCCGTTCGCTGCCAGGCACGTTGCCGTGACGCAACCGACATAGCCCAGACCAAAAACGCTTATTCTCATACCGGTCATTCAATTCCTCCAAGCATGAATACTAATCCATTTCACTAAGATTGAATCCAGAACCATAGCGACTTTTGGATTAGAACGCCTACCTAATTTCCGGGGACCTGATACACCACATAGTCCGCGTTCGAATAAACTTGAGGGTACCCGTACCACTGGTAGATGGCTTGAAGGGGCTTGTCCGTCTGCCGGGCGAGGATGTGCGTGACGTTATAACTTTTCATCAGGTCGAAGACACTGGCGGTGGCGAGTCCGGAACGAGAGCGGCTTGCCACCCGGGGCCTGACCGCGATATGGAGGCTGACCTGGCGCCGCCCCTCAAAAGAGTAAACCGCGGCGAGATAGGGCTCGCCCGTTCGGATGGCGCCCTGGGTCGCCATCCAGCGTGATGGGAATGGGGTGAAATCGATATCCGTCGTGATAAAACTGCCATCGAATTCTTTTCGATACATGGCCGTCTGACCGAGCTGTGAATCGATCCAAGCGACATTGGCTTTGGCAATCGCCCTTTCCCCGGACGTTTCGACGGGATCGGCGATCCGGAAATCCAGCCCCCGGATTCCGGTATTGCCCGACGCGGTAAAGTCGAAATCGATCGCAACATCCGGCGAGTCCCCGGAGAGCGATACCGTCTTGGAGACCGCCACGTTCGCCCCCGCTTGATTCATATTGTATAGAAAGACCAACCGCGCGGTCGTCTCATCTTTGATCCATTTGGTTTCGCGGCGCTGGAAATCGCGGTCCAAATTCAACTGCCGCGCAACTCCGTCCACCGTCACGTCCAGGTTGATCAGGCGGTCCTGCAGGGTAAAGATATCGACGTACATGCCATTGGAAAAAGCGGCGATGGAGGGGTTGATGGGGACCGAACCGGGGACCTGTTGGGTCCTAACCAGGACATACCCATTGTCCATCGCATAGGTCCCCGACGAGATCAGGTTTGCCGCCATCGAACGATCGATCTCCCCCGGGCGGTAGAGATAATAGGGCTCTGAGTCAAACAGACTGGCTCGACCGGTCAAGCCCTCGATCCAGCGACTCTCGAAATAGGGTGCGAGGATGGTCGAACCGGGATTGCTGTGCTCATTGAGCCAGGATGCAGCTCCCAGGAATGCCGGTCGGTTTTCGATCGAGAAATAGCGGAGGGCGGTGGGATAAAAGGTGAGGGTCTGCCATCCGTTCAGCAAAAGAAAAGCAACCCAGCCGACCAATAGCAATCGCAATAGCGCGGTTCGAGAAAAAATTCGTCGCGCAAAGCTCTGCGGCAGGGGAGCCGGAGTGAGGCGAGTATTCAACGCCAGAAGCGAACGAAAGACAAACGCGATGGCGAACAAGAGGGGCTCTATAAAGTAGAAACCAAAGCGCACATAGTCGGTCCCGGTTTTTAGGGCAAAGGTCCCCAGCATGACTCCCAATGGGATGAAGAACATGATGGCGGTCATGAGGGCTGCCTGCAAGGACCCATCTCCCCGGCGCTGCCATGCGGTGAACAGCCAGATCGCCAGGCAGACCAACCCGAGCATCGCCATCCATTGAGTCGAGGTGTCATTGTAAAGAGAGAGGACTTGTCCAAGCCCGCGATGGTAGAACCCGGCATCATTGGTTGCATACTGGCTGTTCTGGTCCCAGAAGAGCAGCATGTAGATGATCCAAAGCAGGATCGGGGGCGCCAAATACTGTTCGGCTTTAAGAATTATTGATTTAACCTGTGCAAGGTTGCTAAAAGCGAGATAGAGAAGGACGATCCCCAGAGTGGGAAGGAAAATGATCACCGTGGGGGTATGGCTAAACAGAACCAGAAGCGTAGCCACTCCAAGCCCCAACCAATTCCGCGTCTGATCCCTGTCGCCGATGATCCGGAACGAGAAGAACATCGCCACGTTCATCCAGAGCATCGC
>JBLMXX010000482.1:0-7540 GCA_050257995.1 Acidobacteriota bacterium
GGGCGGCGGGAGCGCGTGTAACGTGCTCCGTGTCCCTTTTGATGTGTTTCAAACCGGCGCGCAATATCCAGGGTCCACCCCGTGTAAACTGTTCCGTCGGCGCAAAGCAAAAGATAAACAAAGGCAGTGCGTTTCTTTTTCAATTCGGTATCTTTCCGAGGCGGGGGAACAAAAATGTCCCCGCGAATCGCTGCGGGGCGGCTGGCGGAACAAGAAATCATTGAAAACGAATACGGAAGCGAATGGGAGTCGAACCCACCCGAGACGTCAACGCCTCGCAACGGTTTTGAAGACCGCGGAGCCCACCGGGACTCTATCGCCTCCATCGTTCGTCGAATTGATTGCTCGACAAATCTATCACACCCACTTGGATTTGTCAAAAGAATCCAGGGCGATGGATTTGTTCAGAAAAGCACTTGAATTTTCAAATTCCCTATGTTATAATACCCGCGCTCTTGAGAGTCCAAGGAAGGAAGGAGAAGAACCCTATGGCTGCAGAAGCCAAACCCGTAGCCGCTCCCCAGCCCAAGGCGGGTGAGGCGCATGGTGCGCCTGCCTCAACCCCTACCGCAGTGCCCATGACTCGCCGCGAGTTTTTGAATTATGCATGGCTCGCCAGCCTCGGCTTTGTGTTCGTGGTCGGATTTGGCGGCGCGGCATACTTTTTCTCATTCCCCCGGTTTAAAGTCGGCGAATTTGGCGGTGTCTTTCCTCTCGGCAAGGCGGGCGATGCCCTTCCCAAGCCGAACGACCCGCCGATACACAACCAGGATGGAAAATTCTGGTTATCGAATGTAAATGGCTCGATTATTGCCCTCTACGACGTGTGTGTTCATTTGGGTTGTCTTTATGCATGGCAGGAAGTGACCGGGCGCTTTGAGTGCCCCTGTCATGGCAGCAAGTACCAGAAGGATGGGACTTATATCGAAGGTCCTGCCCCGCGCAGTTTGGACCGTATGATCGTGCAATTCGTCTCCGGCAATCAGCCGGTTGCCACGACCGACGCCCAGGGCAAGCCTTTGGCGATCCCAGCCGACCCCAACACAGATCTCCTCGTCGATACGGGTAAGATCATCCCGGGTGCTTCGCACGGATAGTCTCTACGACCAAAGAAAGAGGACGGGCGACGGAGCCACACTCGTCTGTCGTCTTGTGTCCTTGGTCCATCAAGGAGGGACATAGCATGTTCGATCGCAATGGGCGCAACGGGAACGGGCATCGCGGTCCCCTCGCCGGGGTCGCCGATCGGGTTCGGGAGCGACTGCCGCAGGGTATCCGCCAGGCCCTGCCGTTAATCGCAGATGCCCGCACACGCGAAGGGCGTGAAAAGATCATGAAACAAACGCGCGAGTCGGGTTTTAAGGTGGCGGATGATACCATGCGCGCGGTTTCGGCCGGCATGGGGATTGCGGACGTGCGCGCGATGTTTCGCGGCGACCCGCCGATTGAGAAACCGAATCCGCGCTACAAGGTGTTTACGAATGCCTTTTTCGCGCATATTCGCCCGCGTTATTACGAAAAATCCTCCACCAAATTTACGCATACCTTTGGACTGGGCTTTTTAAGCGCCTTTACCTTTTTCGTAGAAACCATCACCGGCATCATCTTGATGGTGTTTTACATTCCCGGAACGAACGAAGCGTACCAGTCCATGGTCAAGATCATCACCGAGGTGCCGTTCGGTCAGTTGATGCGCGACATTCACCGCGTCGGCGCCGAGTTGATGGTGATTTTCGTCGCGCTGCACATGTTCCGGGTTTACCTCACCGGTTCGTTCAAGCACCCGCGGCAATTTACGTGGGTGACCGGTGTCGTCCTGTTGATCCTGACCCTGGGCCTTTCGTATTCGGGTTATCTGCTTCCCTGGGACCAGCTGGCCTATTGGGCGGTCACGATCGGCACGAGCATGGCGAAATCCGCTCCGCCGAAGGAGATTGCCGGTTACATCTCCAACTTGCTCCTGCGCGGTGGAGATACCATCGGGCAGAACGGCCTGCTCCGCTTTTATCTAGGGCATGTGATCCTTCTGCCTGCCCTGGCGGTGGTCTTTATCTCGGTTCATTATTACCGCGTCTCTCGCTTGCATGGGATCAGTCTACCTGCCGGCGAGGAGGAGGCGACCGATCCGGCGGTGCGCAAAGCCGCCAAAGAGCGCCTCGATTACCTGCCCGAGTTGTTGACGAAGGAATTGATGTGGATTGCCATCGGCACATTTGGCATCGTGGCTTTCTCGGCTTTTGCCTTTCATGCGCCTCTCGAACACCATGCGGACCCCTTCCGCACGCCGCTGCATACGACGGCTCCGTGGTATTTCCTCTGGATTCAGGGGATGCTCAAGGACCCCTTTGTGCTTCCGCTCTTGCGCGGATTGCGGGACGTGCTCCACATCGACCTGGTACAGTTTTATGATAGCCCCGCGTGGCAGGGCGTTATCTTCCCGACTGTGATCTTTCTGATACTGTTTGTGGTCCCATACATCGACGAGTTCTGGGACCGGATATGGGGACGGCAATCATCGCGCGTTGGCAGCAATCGCAAGTTGGGCATTGGTCTCGGGCTGGCGGCGGCGGTCCTTCTCGTCTTGTTCACCTATTTCGGGACGCCGTTGTACGCCGTGAGCGCTCCGCCCGCCGTCGAGATCGGACAAAAGTACATGCCGGAAGAGTGCGTGCTCCCGCCCGTTCCATTGATTCCGGAGGATTGCGGCGAAGTGCGGCGGCTCGGGTACGATGCGATACCGGTGGGCACTTTTGACCTCTCGCAGTTCGCAACCGCCCCGGCGAACGCGAATCAATTCCAGCGCATGCTCGCTCAGATGCAGACCGATGTGGCAGAGCAGGCCAGACGCGCCAGCGCGGGAAACCAAGAGGCGTTGGCGGACGCAAAGGGCTTTTTTGTCGTAGAGGATTGGCAGACAGCCCTAAAAAAGGTCACTCTGCGCGTTACCTGGACGCCGCGCGCCCAGGGCGATACCGGGACCTACGAAAAGATTATTTATCTCCACAAGGACTCGGACTACCAATAACTCCATCCGGCATTTCTTTGGAATGCCGTGTGGAGTGGAGCAGCCACAATGTCCACTCAACTCAAAATTTTGGTTGGTCTCATTTTTACGCTATTGACGTGCATCCCGCTCGCGGCCATTGCCTTTAACGACCTCGGCATGCCGGGAGTTCCGGCTACCCAAAACACGGCGATGGAACAACGGGGTGCCGCGCTCACGGGCCGGGAGATCGAAGTCGGCGCGGATTTGTTTGGCAACTATTGTTCGCCCTGCCACGGTAAGCAGGGCGAGGGCATTCCTTCCGTCGCGCCGGCGATCAATCGCAAGGATTTGCTCGATGGTCGCCACGAGAAAACGGTCGGCTGGTCTGGCAGCGTGCAGGGTTTCATCAAGAACACCATCTCGGCCGGTCGTCCCGTCCCGTCCCGCCCCGACCTCTACACCGCGCATATGCCGACGTGGAGCAACGAGTACGGCGGACCGATGCGCCCTGATCAGGTCGATGCACTGGTCACTTTTGTCCAGAATTGGACAGACAGGGCGCCCGAGGTAGATGCTTGGCCGCCGCCTGGCACGCCGCGTCCCACCCCCACACCCGGTCCCAGCCCGACCCCCGCGCCCACCAAGCAGGGCGTGAATGCTACCTGCCAGAATATCCCGGCTCAATATGCGGGCAAAAAGTCTCCCTTTGCGGCAAACGATGCTGCGGCTCTCGCGGCAGGTAAGCAGGTGTATGACGACAAATGCGCGGCGTGTCATGGACCCACCGGGCAGGGCAATGGACCCGCGGCTGCAGCCCTCAACCCCAAGCCGGTCAACTTTGGCGACAAGGCGTACATGCAAGGGATGCCGGTGGATTGCCATTTCTACCGTATCAACGAGGGCGTCCAAGGCACCGGGATGCCACCGTGGAAAGCGCTGGGTGACGACGCGATCTGGAAGGTGCTGCTCTACGAGCGGTCCTTCTCTGGAATCGGCGTCGGACAGTAATAAGAAGAACCCTGCGGAGGAACCTTCGCAGGGTTCTTTAATTTTGACGGACGGTATGGCTTGTGCTATGATGATACCCGTTGATTGATGACCTCCGGCCGTTTTTGAAACGTGGAAGGTCAAGGGGGCAGTTGTTTGAAATTCCTACCGCGTCTCTACCGGCTCCTTCTGGCTCTGGTGGCTCTGGGCTGCATAGTTATTCTCTCCTGGTCTATTGCCACTTGGGCCGAATCCTACAGTCCCGCACCGGCACCCGCCGCGCCACGCCTCATACCCGACACGGACCTCAATCCCTATGGCGCCAATTTTTTCCTGGATCGCGAGGTGGAGGATTGGAAACGTGACCGCACCGTGCGCATGGCGCGCGAGGCGGGTATCGTCTGGGCGAAACAGCAGTTCTCCTGGGAAGAGATTGAAAAGCGCAAGAACCAGTTTGATTGGGACAAGTCGGACCAGATTATTACGACCTTTGAAAAGTATGGTCTCCAGGTCATTGCGAGACTCGACCGCCCGCCCGCCTGGGCGCACCAGGATATCAAGATTGCCCAGGCCCCTCCGGACAATTTCAATGACTATGGTGACTTTGTCGACGCCTTTGTAAGGCGCTACCGTGGGCGCGTTCACTTTATCCAGGTCTGGAACGAACCGAACATATATCCCGAATGGGGCAACCGCCCGGTTGATCCGGCAGGCTATGCGGCGTTACTGCAAATCGCTTATACGCGTGCAAAAGCCGCCGATCCGAATATCCGCATCCTTTCTGCACCCCTCGCCATCACGACGCCCGGCGAACTCTGGGCGCCCGGCACGAACGAGTGGCGGGCTATGGATGATTTGGACTATCTCACCGCACTGTACAAAGCCGGGGCAAAGGATTACTTTGACATCCTGTCCGCTAACGCGTTCGGATTGCGGTCCACGCCGGATGAGCCGCCCGACCGGACCCGCCTGAACTTTGCGCGCGTATCACTGGCGCACAAGGTCATGGAAGACTTTGGCGACTCGAACAAAGCCGTCTGGATCAACGAGTACGGGTGGAACGCCTCGCCTCCGGACTTTGCCAAGGACCTGCTCATCTGGGGACGCGTCACCGAGCAACAACAGGCGGATTATACCGTGCGCGGGATCACGGATGCTCGCGCCCAATGGCCGTGGATCGGCGTCTTTAACATCTGGTTCTTTCGCCAAGTCGGCGACAAAACGCCTGACCAGTCGGACTATTACTTTCGAATGGTAGATGTGGACTTTACACCGCGACTGGTCTATAAGCAGATCAAGGACATCGCGACGGCGCCCGTCATGGCCAGACCCGGGCTATACCAGGAAACGAACCAGGCAGTGAACTTGGTCGGCAATTGGCAGCCGCGACTGGATGCAAAGGACAGCGCTGGCCGTGAATTGGTCACTCGCCAGCCCGGTGCCCGCGCGGTCATTCAATTCTGGGGAGATGGAGTGGACCTCCTGATGCGGCGCAGCCCGGATGAGGGGCGCGCCTGGGTCACATTGGACGGCCAGGTGGTTAAGAACCTGCCGCTGGACGCGAACGGACACAGCTATGTCGAATTGTCCTCTCCCAAGGAAGAGTGGCAGGTCCGTGTGCCCGTCGCCCGCGATCTGGCACGCGGTCCCCACACGGTTGAATTGGTCGTGGGCCAGAATGGCGAGGTCGCACTGGACGCTTTTGCCGTCTATGCAGACGGGGCGTACGAATTTCCGGTCACGCTCGTTATTCCAATGGGGGCGGTACTCGTCCTCGCCGTGGTCCTGTTTGCTTCCAGCCTCCTGCGTTCGAAGAAGAGCAAGTAACTTGACGCTGGGTTGCATGTGCCTTCCCAAGCACCTCAATCTAGGGGATTTGACTCGGGGAAAATGACCGGTGGAACGCACACGATTATTTAATATACTGCTCGTCCTGTTAATTCTCATCGCCGCGCTCTTTCTGGCGCAAATGCTCTGGCAGTTGCTCAGCGGCTTTGCGGACATTATCCTCTTGTTCATCCTTGCTTGGATCCTTTCATTCGTTCTGGCACCCATAGTTGACGATCTGCATGAGCATCCCGTTCCCCTTATAATCACCGATCTGATTAGACCGCTGATAGGAGACGCCCGGGCGAACCGCCTCGCGCGGGTACACCTTCCACGCACAATTGCAGTAGTCTTTGTCTATTTCGGTCTCCTACTTGTCATCGTGGTGATATTGGCGCTCTTTGTCCCTCCGATGGTGGCACAGTTGACGCAGCTGGCAAGGCATTTGCCAGATTACATGGGGCTCGCCCCCGAGTTGGGCGGTTGGATTCAAGACCGGCTCGCGGGTTTTGGAATTCAGGTTAACGTCGAGGCGGCGGTGCAGCCCGCCTTGACGGGACTGCAGGGAGCGGCTGCCAGTTTGGTCCAGAACGCACTTGGCATCTTTGCCGGTCTCATCAATTTTCTTTCCGATCTCTTCCTCATCCTCATACTCGGTTTTTACATTTCACTCGACGGATCACGCCTGAGGCGTCTCGTCCTGGACCTGGTGCCGGAAACGTTTCAGAGGGAGGCCAATTATCTCTCCCAGAGTGTGAACCGGACGTTTGGCGGATTTATTCGCGGGCAGTTGACCCAGTCATTCCTGATGGGCGTGGGAACGGCTGTGTTGATGACAGTCCTTGGACTGAACTTTGTCCTAGTGGCGAGTCTTTTTGCCACCCTCTTTATGCTCATCCCGCTCATCGGACCTTTGCTGGCGATGCTTCCTCCAGTGCTCGTGGTATTGATCCAATCGCCCGAACTGGCGATCTGGTTAGTCGCCATCTTGTTCATCTATCAATTCGTCATCGTCAATGTGCTTATGCCGCGAGTGTTGAGCAAATCTCTTGGGCTCCATCCGCTGTTGGTGTTCGCCGGCATCCTGATCGGCATCAAGGTGGGCGGGTTCTGGGGTGCGTTTTTTGGCATTCCGGTCGTGGGCGTGATCTGGGCAATGGGCGTATTCCTTTTCGAAGGCTGGCAGAGGGGGCGCCTTGAACGCGCGGCCAAGCCGCAAGAGCTGGAGAAAGAGGGGCAAACGGAGCGGGCGCTGCAGCAGACCGAGCGGCGATCGCCGGAGAGGCGACAACCGCAAGAGCCTGCGGCCGGGCGCAGCAAGCCTTGACGGCATGGGACCTGTCTGTTTCAAAAGGAACGGACAGGTTTTTTGTCGGTTGCCGATTTGACAGGGAGACCCGTTTTGGATAAAATGAATGGGAGAATAGCCCCACCCAGGGGGGAGGGGGTATGGAGAGGACTCGATGGCAGAAATTCAAAAGCAAAAACTGCACAACCGGGCGTTAAGCATCCAGGGGCACATGGGCGCCGTGGCTCGCATGATCGAAGAGGACGCCTACTGTATCGATATCATCAAACAAACCCAGGCGGTCCAAAAAGCGATTGACCGTTTGAACGCGCTATTGCTGGAGCGTCACCTGGGCAGCTGCGTGACCACGGCCATCCGCAGCAACCAGCCCGACGAGCGCGAACGCGTGATTAAAGAACTGTTGGACGTATTCGAAACGAGCACCAAATTAT
>JBLMXX010000483.1:0-17087 GCA_050257995.1 Acidobacteriota bacterium
CAGGTGGTAACTGCACTGATTGCTGCCTTTGCATCCCTTACGGTGGCAGTGATCACGCAAATCGTCGCCATCCGGAATCAGAGGGCTCTCGCGCAGAATCAACAGCTTCTGGCCCAATTGCAGTCTGATCTCGCCGAGAAGAAAGCGGAGAGAGATGCCCGCCGGGACTATGAATACGAGGCGCGCAAACGACTGTATGAGGAAGCAGACCTTTATTCACATCCGGGAGAGAAAGCTTGCCGCTTCGACGGGACCGCTGTACCCGTGGGACGCCATCCCCGCGGACGCGCGCCAGCCCTATGATTGGCGGCAGACGGCGGCTGAAGCAGCCGACGAAGAGGTGCTGGTTCAGCCCTTCGCGGCGGCGGAGCAGTTCCTGCGCGACAAGCTGGAAAAACCGCTATCCCAAAGAGGGCCTCGCGCTTAACCGCCCTCTCACTTGGTGCTTTTACTCTGATCACGGAATCTGCATTACGGAATACGGACAATGGAATACGGAGCAGCCATGGACAAACTCGGGGACGATTTAGGACGGATTCGCAACGCGTTGAACGGCCGCTATTACGGACTCTACCCGGCGGTTGTGATTCAGATGGTCGACCCGGAAAACCGGGCAAGGGTCAAGGTGCGCTTGCCCTGGTCGCCCGATCGCAAGGCGGACCATTACGAAGCGTGGGCGCGGCTCGCCACCTTGATGGCGGGCAACCGCCGGGGCACGTGGTTCAGGCCGGAGATGGGCGATGAGGTGCTGGTGGCGTTCGAGGCAGGCGATCCACGGCAGCCCTACGTCCTCGGCTCGCTGTGGAAGGGACAGGACAGCCCGCCCGAGCAAATGGATGAAGCGGGAAGAAACGACTGCAAGACCATCCGGTCTCGCGAGGGGGTACGGATCACGTGGCAAGATACTCCGGGAGCCGCACAACTCTTGCTCGAAACACCCACGGGGCAAAGGGTCACCCTCAGCGGCGGCAGCAGCGCGGTGCTCGTCGAGGATGGCAATGGAAACTCGATCACACTCGCGCCTTCAGGCATTACGATCACGGCGGCGGCAAAAGTGAGCATCAAAGCCGCCCAGATTGACGTCAGCGCGGGTGCCGTTACCGTCGACGCGGGAATGTCCAAATTCAGCGGCGTGGTCCAGTGCGATACGCTCGTTGCCAATGCCGTCGTCGCATCCAGTTACACACCCGGCGCCGGGAACATTGCCTAGTCCGGTACGGGTTGAACACTGCCCACTGCCCACTATCCACTGTTCACTAACCCCTACCACTCCCGGTGGTGCGCCCGTCCCTCTTGCAGGCTCTTGCACTTGACGCACACGCGCGTCTCGGGCAGGATCTTTAATCGCTCGGCGTCGATCGGCTGCCCGCAGCGCTCGCAAATCCCATAGCCCCCATGGCGCGCCGCCTCCAGCGCGTGGTCGATCTCGGCAATGTGGTCCTCGACCTGGTGGATGAGCAGCACGGTCTTTTCGCGCTCAAAGACGGTGGGGTCGCCCTCGTCCGTCGTCGTCCCGGGTATCTCGCGCAATATCTCGTGCAAGCGCCCGAGTTCCAGCACGTGCGCCGCGCGGTCGATCTCCAGGTTCGCCACGTTGGCGTTCTTCGCCCTGACCGCCTCCGCCTTTTGCGCTGCTCCTTTATCCTGTGCCGCATGTTTCCGAGTGACCATCCGGTACCTCCTTTCCGTCGGGCGGCTGTGCGTCCGCCGGCGGTCCCTTTTCTTCGCCCTTTGGTTTTGCGTCCGCCGCCCCCGCCGCCTTGAGGATCTTTGCAAAAGTCGCCAACCGTTCCGCCACGTTCCGGTGCAGCGTCCCGGCGGGATAGACCCCCTGCCGGTCCGGCTCGCCCGCGTCCACGTTCATCAGCAGTGAAATGCCGTCGTCCGCGTCCGCCGCGGTCCAGACGTTAAATTCTCCCGCGCGCACCGCTTGCACGACGTCCTCCCGCAGCATCAGGTGGCGGCGATTCGCCGCGGGGATGAGCACCCCCTGCTTGCCCGTGAGTCCCCTGGCGCGGCAGATGTCGAAAAACCCTTCGATCTTTTCGATCACGCCGCCCACCGGCTGGACCTGCCCGTGCTGGTTCACGGAACCGGTCACGGCAATGTCCTGCCGCAGCGGAATCCCCGCCAGCATGGAGAGCAGCGCGTACAGTTCCGCCAGCGTTGCGCTGTCCCCTTCCACCATGCCGTAAGACTGCTCAAAGACCAGGCTCGCGCTGAGACTGAGGGGGCTCGCCTGCGCGTATCTTTGGTTGATGTACCCGCTCAGGATGAGCACCCCCTTGCCGTGGATCGGCCCGCTCAATTTCACCTCGCGCTCGATGCTGACCACGCCGCCGCGTCCGGGCGCCACCGTCGCCGTGATCCGGGACGGATGCCCGAAAGCATAATCGCCCATGCTCAGCACCGACAAGCCGTTGATCCGCCCGAGCGCGACCCCGCGCGTGTCGATGAGGAGCGTGCCCTCGGCGACCGCCTCCTGCATGTGCTCCTCGACCAGGTTCTGGCGAAAACGCCGCGCCGCCACGGCGGTCCGCACATCCTCCGCCGTCACCGCCGCCTGCCCGCCCTGCGCGGCGCGGTGTCCCGCTTCGCGGATGAGGTCGGCGATCTCGCCAAAGCGCGTCGCCAGTTTATCCTGGTCCCCCGCCAGCCGCGCGCCGAACTCGACGACCTGCGCGACTGCGCCGCGATCAAACGGCAGCCCGCGGTCCTGCTTGACGATCGTGCTGACGAAGAGCGCATACGCGCGCTCGGATTCCGCGGTCCGCTCCATCTGGGTCGTGAACTCGGCTTTGACCTTGAATAATTTTTGGAAATCTTCGTCGTAGCCGTACAGGAGATAGTACAGCATGGGGCTGCCGATGAGGACCACCTTGACGTCCAGGGGCACCGGTTCCGGGTCGAGCGTGACTGTGCTGACCACGCTCAACTGCGCCCCCAATTCCTCGATGCGCACCGCGCGGTCCTTGAGCGCGCGCTTGAGCCCGTCCCACGCGTAGGGGTTTAACAGGCATTCGCGTGCCGGGATGACGAGATAGCCGCCGTTCGCGCGCTGCAGCGCACCGGGCTTGATCATGGTGAAATCGGTCGAGACCGCGCCCCAGACCGACCGGTGCTCGATCCGTCCCACCAGGTTGTGATA
Source organism: Acidobacteriota bacterium (assembly GCA_050257995.1). Lineage (GTDB taxonomy): Bacteria > Chloroflexota > Anaerolineae > UBA4142 > UBA4142 > JBLMXX01. The sequence continues at coordinate 3,149 of JBLMXX010000483.1, forward strand.
GGTGGGGTTGCTCTCCACGACCACCGGCGCGCCCGCCAGGCCGCCATTGTCGACGACCGGATTGACAATATAGCGCGTAAAGGGGTTTTCGGTGGGGAGGGGCGCGGCGGCGGGGAGGGTGGATTTCTCCTCGTCCCGGCGCCCGCGAAAGTCCTCCGCATGTTCGACGACATCCGCTTGCACGGCGTCGAGGTAGGTCTGCACCGCGGGGAGGTCGCGGTACCCGGCGCGTAGTTCGTCCACGATGTGCCGTGTGGCATTCAGCGCGGTCTCGGTCTCGAGCGCGTGCAGCGCATCGCGCGCGCCGCGCTCCAGTTCCCGTAAGTGGCGCAAGCCCTCTTCGACCTCTTCCCCCAGACCGTCCCTGATCTTTGACAATTTCTCGCGCTGCTCCGGGGAGAGTTCCTCCAACTCGTGGTCGGAGAGGCGGCGCCCTTCCAGAGCCGGCACCAGCATCAGTCCTCCGCCGGACCCTTTGGTCAACTGGAAGCCGAATTTGGTCACGCGCGCTTCCAGGCGGGCGGACTCGGCGAGAGCGTCCCGCTGGAGGTCGCCGCCGATCTTGTCGCGGTGGGTGGCATACTCTTTGGTGTCAAACGCTTTGGGGATCGCCTCCCGCAGTTCGGTCACCAGGGCGTCCATGTCGCGCTGGAGCCGGACCGCGCGGCCGGGCGGCAGGCGCAGCGCGAGTGGGCGGTGCGCGTCGCCGAAATTATTTACGTAGCAGAGGTCGGGCGGCACGGGCTGTTTCGCCGCGCGGCGCTCGAGGTATTCTTTGACGAGCGTGGTCTTGCCGGAGCCGGGCGAGCCGAGGGCGAAGAGGTTAAAGCCGTGGCTGGCGATGCTCGCGCCGAACTCGAGCGCGGCGACGGCGCGCGGCTGACCGAGCACCTCTTCCAGCGCGGGGAGGTCCGCCGTGGTTTCGAACGCGAAACTCTCCGGGGCGCACGCGCGGCGCAGCGCTTCCGGTGGCAAAGCCCCTGCGGGCGGCACTCTGGACATCTGTATGCTCCTTTCGATAATCTCCCCGCAAAACAAAAAAACCGCCCTGGGCGCCCCTCCGAGATGATCGGGGATTGACCAGAACGGGTGCATGGTGTGACCTCGGCGGATATGCAATAGCCGCGCGCCCAACGCCCGCGCCATCACAGGTGCTTGCCCGCCGCGAGCCTACCTGCTATTATTATATCACGCAAAGGGATGCGATGCAATGTCTTGCGTCTCTACCGTCTTGGAAATTCCAGCGCCGCGAAATGCACGGCGCGTGTTATAATGGACCCGGAGGGCAAAGGAGGTGCAGAATGACGCCTCAGTTCTTCGCCTTGCTTTTCACGGCCTACTTGCTCGGCTCGATCCCGTTCGCCTATCTCATCGCGCGGCGGGCAGGCGTTACGGATATTCGCCGGGTGGGGGATGGCAACCCCGGCGGCAAGAATGTCTATCATCACGTCGGGCGCGGCGCGGGGATCGCGGCGGCGCTGCTGGACGGCGGCAAGGGCACGTTCGCGCTGCTCCTGGCGCGCTCGCTGGGCTGGCCCGAGCCCGCGCTGCTCTGGGTCGGCGCGGCGGTTGTGGCGGGGCACGACTGGTCCATGTTCCTCCACTTTCACGGCGGGCAGGGGATGGCGACGACGGTCGGGGTCTTGCTGGTCCTGCTTCCCGCCGAGACGCTCGCGGCATTGGGCATCATCGCCGCCATGCTCTGGCTCTCGCGCAACTGGGACCTCGCGTGCGGCACCGGGTTTGCGTCCCTGCCGGTGTCGGCGTGGTGGACGGGGCATCCGGACTATGTCATCGCATACACCATCGTGCTCTTGCCGTTGATTGCCTTGCGCAAGCACATCCAAGACAGGTCGAAACGACGATTGAAAGCGTCACTCCCGGTTGGATGATTAAAGACGAATGAATTCGTCGCGACCCGTAGTAACGATTTCAATCGTTATCTTGACGAATGAATTCGTCACTACCCGTAGTAACGATTTCAATCGTTACCGTGACGAATGAATTCGTCACTACCCGTAGGACGATTTCAATCGTTACCGTCACGACGTATAAGGAGAAAAAATGGCTGGTTCCAAAGCGGCTCCGGTCCCGGATTCGCCCGTCCAGTTCTTGTTGACCGATTACCTGGTCGACGGTTTTTTTCTGATCCCGGAAGTCATTAACGACAAGGGCTCTGACTTTTGGGATGTTCGCGAAAAGATGTTCGGCGGCATGTGGCTGAAATCGGTCACGTTTTTGCCCACGGGCAATTTCGCCGTGCCGGTCCAGGAGGTGTCGAAAGAGTTCTACGTGTCCGGCAACACGCTGGTGGCGCTCATCCCCCGCGACCCGGCGAGCATCGCGCTCGCGCTGGACCGCAACAGCGCCTGGAAGTATCCCGCGCCGGCGGAGGTGTATGCCGGTCCGTACCGCATCGGGGGCAACATCATGCGGAAGGGAAAAGATAGCGGCGTGTTCGATTGGGAGACCTATCTTATTCGCGATGCCGAGATCACGAGCGTGCTGCCGGATAGCAAGTGGAAGGGGCTGCAAGCGCCATGTGTGTTCGTCTGCGGCACGCACAAGCATTTCATTTTCGGGCTTGCTTGAGGTCGACTAAAAAAGCATAGGGGGCTGCCCTATGCTTTTTCATTTACGCGCATTCTTAACTTAATTGGGATGAACGACAATCGCCCGCGCCGTGAAAGTGTCTGTCGCGGGAACGCGGCGAGCCACGATGGTCACCCGGTCGCCGACCGCGACGCCGCTCCCTTTGGGATTGCGGATCACCGTCTGCCCGTTCACGGCAAAGGTCTCGCTCTTGCCCTGCACCGTCTCGATCGTAATGCTGCTCCCCGCGGTGTAGGCCGTGACTTTGCCCACGCGGTGCTGGACCGTCGGCTTGCCCGGCGCCACCGCGACCTGCTTCGCGGTCAATCCATCCTTCGTCGGCGTGCCGTTCACCGCCACGCGGTCCCCGATGGCGATATCGGCAAGCGTGGCGTTCCGTTTGCCCGGCAGATGAATCCGGGTGCTGGGGGTTACGGTGACGACGACCGCGCCCTGTTTGGTCGACACCGTGAACGTGCTGCCGCTCTTGCCGGTGACGGTGCCAAAGATGGCGTGCCGTCCGTTGGGTTTGTCCTGCTGCGTGTTCGGTGCGTTGGACCCTCGTTCAGTCGACCGTTCCAGTCCCGGAGGGGTGGCGCCGGGATTGGGCTTGTCCGCCCAGACGCTCTGAAAGCCCAACAGCACGAACACGATTGCCAGACCGATGCTTACAATTTTTGTCCGCATAAGTTTCTCCTTGGATCAGGGTTCATAGATCAAACGCACAACGCTGTTCAGTTCGCTCCCCTTGTCGTCGCTCGCCGTGATCTCGAGGACGTTGGGTCCTTCCTCCAGCGTGACTTGCGCCTGGAACTTGCCGCTTGCCTCTACATCCACCAGGTCGCCGTCGATGCTCACCACTGCGCCCGGCGTGGTCTGCCCCGTGACCGTGATCACGGAGGCGTTCACAACGCTCTCGTCGAGCGGACTCGTCACCTTGAGCGTCAAGGGCGCCGCGCCCGGTTTCGCGACCGGCGCCGCCGGCGTTACCGCGGCGGTGGGTGCGGCGGCTGCCGCCGTTTTCGTCGCGACCGGAGTGAGAGTGGGAACACTGGACAGAGGTGGCGGCGGCGGCTGGGTCGGGCTAGCAGGCAATACCACCGGCGATGGTCGTACCGGGGTTGCCTGCGCGCATCCGGTTGCCAGTGCCGCCAACCCGAGCGCGATCAAGACCACTCTCAAGCGTCGTCTCACGATTCTGCTCCTTTATTTCCCTTTTCCTCCGCCCGGTGTCCTGGGGGTGGCGGTCGGAGTCGGCGAGGACCCGATGGCAGTGGGCATCGCGGTCGCCCGTCGCTCTTGCCCCGGCGGAGGCGTCCCCGAACGCTGCTCTTGCCCGGGCGGCGCGGGAGGGCGCTGGTCTTTCCCGGGCGCGCCGGGCGAACGCGAGTCCTGTCCCGGCGGCGTCGCGGGAGCGCGCTTTTCCTGCCCGGGGGGAGTCGACGAATTTCCGGCGCCGTGCATATGCCTCTGCAGTCCGGGTGGGTCGTTCAATCCCAGTTCGACGAGCGAAAGGTGGTCCGCCAGCGATGCCTGCACGCGTGCCAGGACGGGCTTGGCGGGGTCGGCGACGCGACCTGCCACCTGTCCCAGCAATTGCTGCTGCCGTCGAATAGTTGCCTGCATCCGTTCGAGCGCACGGCTCTGTCCCTGCTCCGGCGTTTCGGCTGCCAGTTCCAGCGCGCCGTCCAACTCTTGCGCAAGGCGGTCGGCGACGGCGTCGGGGGGCGCCACGCGCTGATGATCGAGGGTGATCATTTCGTTCACCCGGCGGTCGGCGAAGGCGAGGTAGAGCCCCAACTTGTTTTCGGGCTGGGAGGTGAGCGCGAGCTGCGCGTCCTCGCTCAAGAGTTTTACGGGGTAAAGCGCCGCGTTCGGGAGACTGTCCTGCGCTGCATACACCGTGATCCCAGTGCCGCCGAGAAGCAGGAAGAGGACCAGGACGATGGCGGCGCCCGCCGCGAGTAATTGTCGCACGGGGAATAGGGACACGGGGCGCGAGCGACGTCCGGCTTGCGCCATTTCGAGCGCGAGCGCATCCGCGCGCGCCATGTACATTCCGCGGCCGCGCGCCGCGGCTTGAGGGTCCCGCCGCGGGACCGCTCGCAGCGCGTCCAGCGAACCTTTCAATCGCGGGTCCAAATCCTCGTCTTGCTCGTTCATCGGTCGTCCTCTTTTATCAAAATGCGCTGCAGGGCGGCGAGAGCACGGTGCTGTAGAGACTTGACCGCGCCCACCGGCTTGTCCAGTGCGAGCGCAATTTCTTCGTTTGTCCAATCTTCCACGTACTTTAGCACGATCACCTGGCGCTGCTCGGGAGTCAGTTGAGCCAGCGCCTGCCGCAGGTATTCCGCTTCCGTGTTCCGGTCGAGGACCTCGGGGGGCGTTGGCTTTTCATCCGCCCACAACTCGGATTCCAGTGGAACGACGGGGGGCATGCGCCGGTAGCGGTCCGTGACCCAGTTGTGCGCCATCCGATAGAGGTATGCTTTGAGAGATTGCCGCGGACCCTTGCCCTCGCGCAGCGCCTGCAAAAAGCGGTTAAAGGTCTCGGCGACGCAATCCTCCGCCGCGTCGGGCTGACCGAGCAGGCGCAGCGCATAGCCATACAGACCCGGGCTGTAAAGGTCGTACACGGCAGCCAGGGCTTGTGGTTCGAACCGGAGGGCGCGTTGCAACAGCTCTTGTTCAGAAGCCACCAGGTTTTTTGCCTCTATAAGACGGGAAAAAGGGTCGGGAGATACGGGTCGCGCGGTCGAATTTCCGGGCGAATGGACGGGCCGTGGAGGGCAGAACGTGTTCTGCCCCTACGGGGACATATTACCCGACTATTGGGGAATTATCCAATCCAGGATATACTTTGCAGGAATGCGAGGAAACGGATGAATGCAGATCTGGCGGAATTCCTCAGCCATCTTCAACCGGTTGCCGAGGAAAGCGCAGTATGGGCTAACGGTCAATTGCCGTTGCGCATAACGGCATATCTTGCCGCCGGCTTGCCGCCGCTCGAATACGTCACGTCGGTGCGCGCGATCGTGCTGCGCGACGATTTCGTCCTGACGGTGCGCGACGCGGAAAATACATTCCATATCCTGCCAGGGGGAAGGCGCGAAGAAGGCGAGACCATCGAGATGACACTGGAACGGGAAGTGTTGGAAGAGACGGGCTGGACGATCCGCGAGCCATCTTTGATCGGCATCCTGCACTTGCGGCACCTGGCTCCGCGGCCGGTCGATTACGTTTATCCTTATCCTGACATGCTGCAATTGGTCTATTGGGCAAGGGCAGGCGAGTTTATGCCCTGGCATAGAAAGCAGGGAGAGTACGAAGTAGTATCGGGTTTTCGTCCCATCGATCACGTGATCGCACTCGGATTGCCGGTCAGCCAGCAGATTTTCCTATCTGCTGCTTGCGCGGCCGCGCGGCGGGAGAGGTAGAGCGTGTATTTTTCGCATCCCTTGGGTGCTCTTCTCCAATGTACCGGAATAGGGGCATTGACTAACAACAGGTTTATTTGTTAGAATAGCGCCCGTTGTGAATCCCCGGGCAAACCGGGTTCGCCTCGGAGAGGCGCCGGGGGAAATTGCAAGCTGATGATGGCTTGACTATTTATGGAGTGTCGCCGCTCTTGCGTTGTTCACCCACGATCCGGGTGTTCGATTCCCGTGGTTTCCGCGCGCACGTGCGCGGTCGCCGCGGCTTTTTTATTTCTCCAGCACTAGACTTCCGAAGTCTGACCCCACTCCGCTTCGCTGCGGGGGTGCTTCGCAAGACTTCGGAAGTCTTTCAGCAGCGTGGGCTCTTGGAGGTGAATATAAGTAAGAAGGGCTGATGATTGGCACTGATACGGTAACCGGCACGTGCACGTCCCAAACATTTCACACTCTGGAGCAGCAAAATGATGAACCATATTGCACGACAATGGCGCAAGTATGCGTTGGTGTTCGCGTTCGTTTCGCTCGCGCTGATCCTCGCGCAGGCGACCCCCGCGCTCGCCGCAGGACCCGGCAACGACCCAGGCATGGAGGTGCTGAACGCGCACATCATGCGCCCGAAGGAGGCAGGGCGAGCGGGCACCGCGGGCAACCTCACCTTTCACGGAGGGAATCCCGGCGTCGAGACGCTTTCCGATTCCGTCTATCTCGTCTACTGGGGCTCGCAGTGGAACGGCAACGATCCTTCCAATGAGGCGGGGATCCAGCAGGCGTTCTTCAACGGCGTTGGCGGGAGCGCGTGGAACAACTCCGTGACCCAGTATTGCCAGGGAGTCGCAACGGGCACCGTCTTTTGCAACGGTGCGGGCACCGCGGCGACCAATCCGACCGGCGTGCTCGCGGGCGTCTGGTTCGACAACGCCAGCCCGGCGCCCCGGTCTCCACGGCAGTCTCAGTTGGCGGCCGAAGCGGCCAGAGCCGCGGCGCACTTTAACAACACGACGGCTACCTCGAATAACCACGTGCAGTACGTGATCAACACCGCGACCGGGAACAACTCGCGCGGCTTTGGCACGCAGTTCTGCGCGTGGCACAGTTCCACCAGCTCGTCCTCTGGTACCCTCGCCTACACCAACATGCCCTACATCACCGACGCCGGCGGGTCCTGCGGCGCGAACTTTAACGGGCTGGGACCCAACGCGGGCATCACCATCGTCGGCGGTCACGAGTTCGCGGAGACGGAGACGGACATCTACCCCAACGGCGGTTGGCTGGATGGCAGCGGCGCGGAGAACGGCGACAAGTGCGCCTGGATCGGTTCGGGCCAGGGCGCGGCGACGGCAGTCACCTTTAGCAACGGGTCATTCCCCGTCCAGTCGCTTTGGAGCAATGCATTTAACGGCGGCGCGGGCGGCTGCGTGAATTCGTTCTAGTCATCTGTTATCGCGCGATTGAAAGTGGCTCATCTCGATTCGTATTCGAGATGAGCCATCGTTTTTGAGGGAGGACGGAGTAATCACCGGTGACGCAAACATTGACACCACCCCGCCCCCGGAGTATAATGGCGTTATCCGGTTAAAGGCGACCTGATCAGCAATGTGATGCTTTTCACAGGATCGTCTCCCTGTGAAAATTTTTTCTTTTATGGGGGTGCAATGAGTAGCACCTCAACCTACGATGTGGAAACGTCCTCCGGTTCACCACGAGAGCATCTGCCGCTTGGCGCGCCTGCGCGCCGGCGGCAGTCGCGTTTTCTTGGCCGTGTGACTTGCGGAGCGAAACCATGCCAGACCCTTCCCGCCTCAAGTTAAGAAACGGTTCGCGCGTCGCCGTCGTCGGCGGCGGACCGGCCGGCTCTTTCTTCAGTTATTTTTTGTTGGAGATGGCCGCGCGGACCGGCCTCGCGCTCGACGTGGACATTTACGAACCGAGGGATTTTGACACCGCGGGTCCGCCGGGATGCAACATGTGCGCCGGAGTCCTGCACGAGTCCCTCGTGCAGAGTCTCGCCGCGGAAGGGATCAACCTGCCGACCACCGTCGTGCAACGCGGGATGGACATGAACATCCTGCACATGGATTCCGGCAGCGTGTGCATCCGGGCGCCCCGCGACGAAAAGCGGATCGCGACGACCTTCCGCGGCATCGGCCCGCGCGGGCTGGCCGATTTCAAGTGGGGCAGTCTCGACGGCTATCTCTTGTCGCGGGCGGTGCAACAGGGCGCGCACCGTATTCCCGCTCGCGTCGACAAGGTCGACTGGGTCGACCCTCCCACGGGCGGGGACTCGAGCGACCGGTGGCTGCAGATCAAGACCCAGGCCGGCGCGCCGGAGACGTATGATTTGGTGGCGGTGGCAGCCGGGGTGAACACGGCGGTCCTCAAACAATTCGAGAATTTGGATTTCGGCTACCGGCAGCCGCGCACGCTAAAGACCGTCGTGCGCGAGTACCACCTGGGCGCGCCCGCCGTCGCCCGCTACATGGGGTCGGGGATGCATGCCTTTTTGCTCAACCTGCCGCGGATCGAATATGCCGCGCTGGTGCCCAAGGGGGACTATGTCACCCTGTGCCTGATCGGTCACGACGTCGACGATGCGCTGGTCCAGGAGTTTATGAACCAGCCGGCGGTGAAAGGATGCTTCCCGCCGGACTATCCCCTGGAGCGATTCGCCTGCAAGTGCTCCCCGCGCATCAACGTCGGGGGCTGTCGTCAACCTTACGGCGACCGGATTGTCTTTGTCGGGGACAGCGGAGTCTCGCGCCTGTTCAAGGACGGGAACGGAGCGGCGTATCGGGCGGGGAAGGCGGCGGCGCGGACCGCCATCTTTGAGGGCATCGCGGCGCAGGATTTCAAGCGGCACTATATGCCGCTTGGCCGGTCGATGGACAATGACAATACATTCGGGAACTTTATTTTCCACATCGTCCACCAACTCCAAAGGGTACGCGCAGGGCGCGCGACCGTACTGCGCATGGTCTCCGACGAGCAGCGCGACAGGCGGCGGGCGGCCAGCGGGATGAGCATGGTGCTGTGGGACATGTTCACCGGCAGCGCGCCTTACCGCGAAATTTTTATTCGCACGCTCCATCCCGTTTTTTGGACGCGCTTTTTGCAGGCGCTCGCCGTGTCGGCGGTATCGCGGAATGGGGCGGCGCAAACCGCGATGGCAGGCGCGGGTGGCCCGCGCGAGGGTGACGCGGCGATCGTCGCGCGACCATGGGAGGATGAATCGATGGAACCGGGTGCGCTCGGAAAAGTATATCACGATGGCGAGACCATCGTCCGCCAGGGCGAGATGGGGACCTGCATGTACGTCGTCCAGGAAGGGCAGGTCGAAGTTGTCGACGATAGCAACGGTCATGCGGTCCGGCTCGCGGTGCGAGAGGCAGGGGATTTCTTCGGCGAGATGGCGATCTTTGAGCGGGACGTCCGCTCGGCGACCGTCCGCGCGCTCGGCGAGGCGCGCGTGCTGACCGTGGACGACAAGACCTTTCTGCGGCGCGTGCACGAAGACCCGTCCCTCGCCTACCGCCTGGTCAAGACCCTATCGCGCCGCATCCGCGACCTGAGCACGGAGATCGCCCATTTGAAAACAAACTCCGGTGACGCGAACCAACTCCGGTGAGGGCGGGGACGAGCCCCGATTATTTTCTTAAATATCACCTGATTACCCGCCAGGAGGGAAAATGTCTGGTATCGTCCGGGTCCTCTTGCCCTTGTTCGCCATTTGCCTGGTTACCCTTCTGGTGCTGGCGCAAATGATCCCTCCCTCTGTCGTCCCTGCCTCCGCCCCCTCCACGGTCTTTTCAGCGGCGAGGGCGTACGAGCATCTGAAAACCATTGCTCGCGCACCGCACCCTACCGGCTCATCGGAAAACGCCCGGGTACGCCAGTATCTCTTCAACCAGCTGTCTTCGCTGGGCCTGCAGGTCGAAACGCAGACCAGCACCGGCGTCTATAACGACACTGGCAAGTGGGGCGTGTCCGGTCCACTGGGGTTTGAAGCTACACCTGACACATGGAGCATTGCCGGAGCGACCGTTCATAATATCGTCGCTCGCATCCCGGGGACAGCCAGTACGGGCACGGTCGTTACAAGTGCACACTATGACTCGGTGCCATTCGGTCCTGGAGCCAGCGATGATGGGGCAGGGGTTGCGGCCATCGTCGAGACTGCCCGAGCCCTCCGGGCAGGTCCACCTTTGCGGAATGATGTGGTCCTATTGCTTACCGATGGCGAGGAAATCGGGTTGATGGGTTCACAAGCATTTGTGAAGAATCATCCATGGATGGCGGATGTTGCTCTGGTGCTCAACCTGGAGGCGCGCGGAAGCAGTGGGGTAACCCTGATGTATGAGACCAGCCCGAATAATTCCTGGCTCATCTCCGAATACGCCCGGGCGGCGAAAGGTCCAGTGACCGGATCCGTCGCGACGGATGTCTGGCGGTTGATGCCCAACAGTACTGACCTGACGACCTTTCTTCAGGCTGGGAAGCAGGGAATGAACTTTGCCTACAGTGAGAACTGGACCGACTACCATACGACCCACGACAGCCTGGGAGACTTGGACGTACGCAGTCTGCAGCATCATGGTGACAATTTGTTGGCGCTGGCACAACATTTCGGCAACCTTGACCTGACTGCCAACTCAAGCGAAGATGCTATTTTCTTCTCGCTACTGCGCTTCGCCGTGATCCAGTACCCAAGAGGTTGGGCGCTGCCGCTGATGGTCATCGCAACAGCGGCTTTCATCATCTTGTACGGATGGGGGCTGTGGCGGAGAAGGTTAACCCTTCGGGGCTTGGCGGCGGGAGTCCTGGTGGTGCTCTTGTCGATGGGGGCAGCAGCACTGGCTGCCACTTTGGCAGTACAAGGATTGGATTTGTTGAAAAGCGGCAATCTGAAGGTTGGAATGGGGGGTACCTACGATGTTGAACAATACGAGCTCGGGTTGTTGGCAGTCTACCTGGCCCTCACTGCAACAATCTACACCCTCTTTCAGCGCCGAGGCAGGCCCGGTGAGTTGGCTGCAGGCGCCCTGGTCTTCTGGCTCGTGCTCACCATAGGCAGCACAATATTCCTGCCGGGCGCCAGCTACCTCTTCCTTTGGCCGCTCCTGGCAGGACTGATTGTACTGGGTCTGGTTCTGACTGTCACAAAGCCATTGACAGCAATTCAACAGTTCCTCATTCTCGTACCGGTGATTGCCGGCCTGATCCTATTCGGAACGGCCATTTACCTGGTGCAGAGGATGTTCGGGGTGGGCATATATCCTGTTGGAGGGGTTATGTCGGTCCTGCTTATGGCGCTGGCGTTTCCCTACCTGGATTTCCGTGCCCTACCACGCGCCTCGGTTTGGGCCGCGGGCACAGCAATTGCCGGTATCCTGCTATTGGTCTGGGGAGGTTTCACTACGGGGTACACCACCGAGAATCCCCGTCAGAATTTCTTGTTTTACAGTATGAATGTCGACACGCGCAAGGCCTCATGGGTTGCCGACACAAAGCAACCGGAAGATGATACACTGTCTCCCTGGTTGGGATCTGCACCCACCAGTGGGATCATGAAGGATTTTTTCCCGGGACCATGGGAAGAGCATGTTCGGACGAACAATGCTCCGGTGCTGAACGAACCCGGACCCGAGATGACGATACTGGAGGACAAAACTGAAGCGGGTGTGCGGTCCCTGCAACTAAGGCTGCGTTCGCCCCGGAAGGCCTGGGGCCTGATGGCAGATATTACCGCGGAGAAAGCGATCTTGGAAGGGGAGCTGTATGGGGAGCGCTATAGTAGAGAGACCGCTCGAGACCGCTTGTTTTTCAAGGCAATCGCCCTTCCGGCGGAGGGGGTGGAGATCGCCATAAAACTTGTCGCGGGTAGTCCGGTGACCATCAGACTCGCGGACGTCAACCCGGAACTGCCTGCCCTTGACAATCGCGCCAACTTGAACGCGTTGCCCGTGCGGACGGGCTTTGGCGGCGGACATGGAGTTGACGGGATGACTCTGCTCCACAGGTACTATCGTTTGGATTGAAGGGAAAGAGGAGATTGCAACCCACGGAACATGGAGCACGCTTTGGATTCGCACACCACCGATGAAATGCCGTCGTCAGCCTCTTTCAATCTCCCCTCCGGCACTTTGACCTTTCTCTTTACCGACATCGAAGGAAGCACGCGCCTCTGGGACCGGTTCCCCGGCGAAATGCGCGCGACGATGCTTCGCCACGACAGCCTGATCGAGACCTCCGTGGCGGAGAAGGGCGGCGTCCTCGTCCGCCCGCGCGGCGAAGGGGACAGCCGTTTTGCGGTCTTTCCGCGCGCGAGTGACGCCGTCGCGGCAGCCGGGATCATCCAGCGCCGCCTGGCCGACGAAGCCTGGCCCATCCCGATGCCCCTGCGAGTGCGGATCGCCCTGCACACGGGGGAAGCGGACTTACGGGACGGCGACTATTACGGTTCGTCGGTGAACCGCTGCGCGCGTCTGCGCGCCGCGGCGCACGGCGGGCAGACTCTGCTCTCGCAGGCGACCCGGGACCTGGTGCAGGACACGCTGCCGCCCGGCTACAGCCTGCGGGACATGGGGGAACACCGCCTGAAAGACCTCCGCGTGCAGGAACACATCTTTCAGCTCGTCCTCCCCGGGCTCCCGGTCGAGTTTCCCCCGCTCGAGGGACTGGAAAAACCCCGCACGAACCTCTCCCCTCTCCTCTCCACGTTCGTCGGGCGCGAGCAGGAGATGGTCGAGCTCAAAAAGGTGTTGGCGCGCGCGCGGCTCGTGACCATTACGGGCCCCGGCGGTGCCGGCAAGACCCGGCTCGCCCTGCAGGTGGCGGCGGACACGCTGGACGACTATCCCGACGGAGTGTGGCTCGTGGAGCTGGCGCCGCTCGCGGACCCCACGCTCGTCCCCCAACTCGTCGCCAATGCGCTGAGCGTTCGCGAACAAGAAGGTCAACCGCTCACGCAGACCCTGCTGGATTACCTGCGCGCCAAGCAACTGCTGCTCGTGCTCGACAACTGCGAGCACCTGATCCAGGCGGTGGCAGAACAGGTCGATCAAGTGATGTGCTGCGCGCCCGCGCTGCGCATCCTCGCCACCAGCCGGGAGCCGCTCGGCACGGCAGGCGAGGTGGTCTGGAGCATTCCCCCGCTTTCCTTCCCGAGATTCGGCGCCGAGTTGAACGTGGACCACCTGGCGAAATATGACGCCATCCGCCTGTTCGTCGACCGCGCCCGGGCAGCCCAGCCCGGCTTTGCGGTGACGGTCCAGAATGCCCCGGCGGTGATCCAGATCTGCACCAGTCTGGACGGCGCGCCCCTGGCGATCGAGTTAGCGGCCGCGCGCGTCCGCGTGCTGTCCGTCGAAGAGATCGCCGCGCGCCTGGACGACCGTTTCCGCCTGCTGGCGAGCGGGGTACGAACCGCGTCGCCGCGCCAGCAGAATTTGAGGGCTTTGATCAACTGGAGTTACGACCTGCTCTCGGATGCCGAGCGCATTCTCTTCCGCCGCCTGGCGATCTTCGCGGGCGGCTGGACGCTGGAATCCGCCGAAGCCGTCTGCGCGGGCAAGCCGGATCCAGACAGCCCGTGTGACCTCGAGATGTTTGATATCCTCGATCTGCTCTCGCACCTGGTGGACAAGTCGCTCGTGGTCGCCGAGCCGCAGGATGGCATCGAGCGGTTCCGGTTCCTGGAGACGATCCGGCAGTACAGCCAGGAGCGGATGGTCGAGAGCGGGGAGGCGGAGTGCCTGGCGGAAAGGCATGCGGGATATTTCTGCCGCATGGCGGAAGGGTGCTATCGCAAATTATGGGGACCGGAGCAGGGGCGCTGGCTGGCGCGTCTCGATGCCGATCACGACAACTTGCGCGCCGCGCTGGAATGGGCGGCGCGGGACCCGCGCGGCACGGAG
>JBLMXX010000484.1:0-3475 GCA_050257995.1 Acidobacteriota bacterium
GGAAGTCTGCACCGCAAATCCGACTTTAGTAGAAGAAATCAATACGCTCAGGTGATATGCTACCGTCAGAGACTTGAGCGATTCAAATATACAAATATATAGGAGGTTTACGATGTCACAGCTATCCTTTCCGGACTGGCGCGCCAAGGTAGTTTTCACCCAAGGCGCTCCTCAGCCGCAGACGCTCGCCGAAGAAGGCAAATTCAAGGTCGTGCTCGCGGGACTGGAGCCGGGGCAAAAGATTCCCCTCCATCCCGAGGGGGTCGCGATGTACCACTTTCTCGAAGGGTCAGGATGGATGTTCGTGGACGACCGGCGTTTCGAGATCAAGCCGGGGACGACCATCATCACGCCGGGGGGCGCGTCACGCGGGATGGAAGCCACCTCGCGGCTCGCGTTCCTCGCCGCCCGGATGGCATAAGGTTCCCGGAGTGATCGCCACGCGGTGATACCGGTCCGGAGGTTTCAATGGCAAATCCTTACTTGTTGATGGCAGTTCTCTACATCGTCCTCGCCGTCCTCGCGGCACTCGACTCCGCTCTCGCGAGCCTGGGCCTTTTGCCCTGGTTCAACGGCATCGTCTGGCTGCGCGCGCATTTCATCACTTTGGGCGTGTTGACGGAAGTGACGTTTGGAATGCTCCCGCTCCTCGTGGCCGCGCGGGTGAACCGGCCGCGTCCCAAGACGCGCTGGGATATCTGGCTCACCCTCAACGCCGGGCTGGTCGTCCTGGGCGTTGGCATCCCCCTGGTCAACGGGACCCTGATGATCGCCGGCGGTACGCTGGTCTTTATCGCGGCGGTGCTGCTGCTCAAGCAGCTCCTTGACCTGCGCCCACTCAAAGGAGGAGCACCTCTCCTCGGAACGCCCGAGGCGCGGAAATTTTACATCGCGGGCTTATCCTACTTGCTGCTGGGGATTTTCGTCGGCACGGGACTTTTCGTGGGATGGGATGTGGCGCTGGGCATGCAGGTCCCGCGTGAAGTACATGTACATTCGAACCTGTGGGGCTTTACATCCCTCCTTTTCGCGGGCCTGTGGGTCGATCTCTATCCCGCGCTCACCGGTAAAAGCCCGGCGTGGCCCCAGTCGATCAAGTGGATCTTTTGGTTGATGATGATTGGGGAGTTTGGGCTCGTCCTCGGACCCTGGACCGGCTCGAACGAGATCACAGTTCCGGGGCTGGTGCTCCATTTCAGCTCGACCATCCTGCTCCTGGCGAATGTGATCGCTCCGCTCTGGAGAGACCGGTCGGTCTGGACGCCGGGGTTGTCCCACATGGTGATCGCGTATGTCTGGGTGGCGGCTCCGGCGACGATGGCGCCGGCGATCATCTTCGGCATCCCCGGTTTTCCGACCAGCGCGGTGGAGACGATTGCTCCGCCGATGATGATCTACGGCTGGCTGCTGCAGTTCGGGTATGGGGTCTTTCCGTACCTCTTTTCGCGTACGTTTCTGCCGGAGCAGCCGGCGCGGCTCGGCGGAAACCTCGTCAGTCTCATCGGGGTGAATCTCGGAGCGGCGCTCATACTGGCCAGCGCGTTCCTGGAACCTTATGCGGCTGCGCTGAATGCGTTCGCCTTCCTGGCGTGGGTATTATCTCTCGTACCGATTGCTCTCGAGTTGTGGAGAATTGCGCGCGCCGGCCTGGCGCGCATAGAACAAAAACAGGAGATAGCATCCCTCGATAACCCGCTATCTCTTATTCACTAAACCGGGCCTGTGCCACAGACTCGGATGATCGAAGGAGGTCAAAATGAAAATCGTAAAGTTCATGACCAGTCCGTTCGGACGTGGTCTGCGTGTCCTTCTCGGGCTCGTCGTGATGGCGGCAGGTCTGTTCGTTATCGGCGGCACCCTCGGAACCGTCATGGCGATCATCGGAATGGTCCCGCTCGCCGGAGGGGTGCTCGACTTTTGCATCCTCTCTGCCGTACTCGGCTATGGGTTCAGCGGTTCGCAGGCGCGCGCCAAACTTGCCAAATCCGGTTAACCGCAGAGCAAGTCCCGCCCGGTCACTCTCGACGAGTGATCGGGCGTTTTCTTTTGACGACGCGACTGCTCGATGCCGGTATCGAACCAATCGTACCCTGCGGTGAGTATTCTGCCCGCAGAATTTGCTGTTTTATTTTCGCCTGCTTTTGCAGTATAATAGGTACACTATAGTATGATAAGATAATTGCACGGCAATAGAACGTGATGTAGGAGAAATAATGCAAGGCACCTGTCGCAGGACGCGCATTTGCGAAACCGGCAGGTGTTTTTTGTTCGCCGGGGGTTCCGGCGAAAGGGAGGACGTATGGCATCTGTCAAGGAACCATTCCTCAAGCGCGCACTCTATTTCTTGCGGACCGTGATCTTGATCGACCTGTTGCTGTTCGCCGCGGTCGCGTTCATCTCCGTCATCGTGGGCTGGCACACCCTGGCGCAGTATGGGCAGGGCGTGGTCTGGGGCTCGCTGCTGGCATTTCTCGTGGGCGCCTCCAGTGTCGTCACGAGCCAAGGTCTTTCAAGGAGTCCCAGTTACCAGTATGCCCAATCCGTCGGACTGGACAAGATGAGCGAAAATGTCCGGCAAGCGATGAAGGAAGGCCGGGAGAGTAACAGTTTCCTGCTCCTGATGGCGAGCGTGGGCGCTGTTGCCTTTGTGGTGGGAGTGCTCTTGGCGTCGCTCGGGTAACGATGGAAATCGTTACTACGAATGGTAGTGACGAATTCATTCGTCGCCATAACGATTGACATCGTTGCTACGAATGGTAGTGACGAATTCATTCGTCGCCATAACGATAGAAATCGTTGCTACGAATTGGAGAATGCGGGGAGGCCGTCATATGTCGTCCGGGTTCTTGTTGTATGGCGCGAACGGTTTCGTGGGTGACGCCATTGCGCGCATGGCAGTCCAGCGTGGCTTCAAGCCGGTCCTCGCGGGGCGCAACGCGGCGCGCGTGCAGGCGCTGGCGGCGGAACTGGGGCTCGAGTCCCGTGTTTTTAGTCTCAAAGACCCCAAGGCGATGGACGCGGCGCTGGCGGAGGTGGCGGTCGTACTCCACTGCGCGGGTCCCTTTATTCACACGTTCAAGCCGATGATGGAGGGGTGTCTCCGGACCGGCACGCATTACCTGGACCTTACGGGCGAGATACCGGTGTATCAAGGGCTGGCGGATGGCGATGCGGAGGCAAAGGCGCGCCACGTGATGCTCATGCCGGGAGTCGGCTTTGACGTGGTCCCCACCGATTGCCTCGCCCTGCATCTCAAGCAGCGCTTGCCGGGCGCGACGCGGCTGGCGCTGGCGTTTATGAGCCGCGGACCCGCCGGTCTGCCGCCGGGGACCCAAAAGACGTCGATCGAGTCGTCGGCCTTCGGAGGCCGCGTGCGGCGCAACGGGCAGTTGGTGCCATTCCCCGCCGAGCGCGAGACGCGGATGGTCGATTTCGGTCGCGGACCCGTGGAAGCGATGCTCTTTCCCTGGGGCGA
>JBLMXX010000485.1:0-4397 GCA_050257995.1 Acidobacteriota bacterium
GTTCCAACGGCTCGGGTGGTTGGACGTCATAGTGATCGTAAATCATCAACGTACGCTTGCCGCTCCCGATTTCGCCGTAAACGACCGGCGGAGCGCTTCCTACCGGACTCTGGCGCACATCTGCACCCAGTTTCTGCAGACGCGCTACAACTTTTTGCGCCATTTCCCGCATGCCCAGGTTTTGCGCCGCCACGCTCGGTTGTCGGCAGAAATCCTGCAGTTCGGCGATGAAACGGTCTCGATTGCTATTGACGTACTCGGCGAATTTGTCCATGCTGCTCCTCACGCGCTAGCGATTCAATATGCCCCAAGCTCTTCGAGCCGGTCGTCGTCAATTCCAAAATAGTGGGCAATTTCGTGGCGAAGGGTGTGCGCGATAGCAGCGCGCACCTGCTCGTCCGTGGAACACGTCAGCAGGATTGGCTGGCGGAAGAGGCTGATCTTGTCAGGCAGGACCATACCGTAAGCGCTGGTGCGCTCCGTGAGGGGAATACCATAGTAGAACCCGAGCAAATCCTCCGGGTTGTCCACGTCCGCCATGTCCAGCGTCTCGTCGTCGGGCCATTCTTCGACGACGATAGCCACATTGGCGATCCGCCGCCGGATATCGTCGGGTAGTTCGTCCAGCGCTTGCGCGATCGCGCGTTCGAAATCATTGCTCGTCATCAAATCCGATTATAACACAGGACAGGAAACATCGGATGGCCCCAAGGTAAATGTCACCGGCGTGTTAAATCTCTCCGCGCGCGATGGCCCAGCACAGGGAAGTCAGCGACAGACCGTCGAGGATTTGATTCTTTTCGATCAGACCACGCACCTGATCTATTGAGAACCAGCGCAACCGCATAACTTCGTTAGTATCCTCTATTTCTCCAACCTGCCTGACCCCGCGCGCAACATAGACATGGAACACCTGATTGCTTGACCCGTTGGATGGGTGATAGTGTCCCAAATGCTTGAACGAATCGCCCTGGTGCCCCGTCTCCTCCAGCAGTTCTCGCGCGACGGTCTGCTCCGGCGTCTCTCCCTCGTCGATCTTCCCCGCGGGCACCTCCCAGCCGCGCGTATCTGTTTGGAACCGGTAGTGTTCGATGAGGAGAACTTGACCATCCTGACGAATCGGGATGACCGCCGCGGCGGCGTGCTTATAGTCGACCAGATGAATATCATGCAAAAGCGTACCGTCAGGTAAGTGAATGTCCACCAACTGCACGCCGATCCAGTCACTGTCGTATGCAGTTCGCCGCGCCACCACCTTCCAGGGCGGATTAGGGTCCATAAATTCCCCCTGCTTTATTTACTTTGCCTTATAGCGCAAATCATAGACCTGAAATCTGCGACCTTTGATTTTCCGCGAGTTTTGGGAGCAGCTCTCCCGCTTTGCCGCGTAACACGGCATCCGCTATTGTCGAAAGAGCCGTTTCCGCCGGGTTTACCTCAACCGGTCTCTACCGGCTCCTTTTCTGCCCATGCGTCCGAATGGTGGTGTTGGCTCCAAAATACCGTTCCGCCCCAGAGAATGGCAAAAATGACAAAGACGATGCCCATCGTCATGGCAACCGCTCGCGCGTCGATACTTTCAAGAGCGACGCCAACCATAAAGGTGGAAAGCGACGCGGTGACTGTGTTCAATCCGAAATCAATCGCAAAGATGCGCCCGCGCAGATGGTCCGGCACCAGCAACTGGAGCGTGGTGGAACTGAGCGTCCATAACGTGCCTGTGCCAATGTGTGCACCCACTACAAAGAGCGCCGCTAGCCAAAACCAGGGAGCATCGCTGAACGCCACATATCCGGCGGCAGCCAGGAAGAACGAGACCAGGATCGCGCGCCGCATTCTCCCCAAATCATCGCCCACAAAAGGGCGCGCCAGATACGGTCCCAAGAGCGCGCCCAGCCCGCGTGCTGAATAGAGCCAGCCAATGCCACTATCCCCGGCGTGGAATACGCCCTGGGCAAAAACCGTCAAGAGCAGAATAATGCCCCCGGTTAGTCCCAGGCCTGTCTTTACGAGAACACTTGCCGTGACTTGCGGGTGTCCGCGGAGAAAGTCAAGACTCTCTGCGAATTCGCGGAACGTGCTCCGTAGCGAAGCCGCGTGGGCGTGTGCCGCCGGTTGACCGAACGGGCGGCGTATCGTCAGCACCATCACTGCGGAGAAAAAGAAGGAAAATGAGTTGATGACGAACGCCATGTCGCGGCCCAGTACGGCAATGACCAAGCCGCCGACGGCAGCTCCAATGGCAAGCATCAAGCCCCACGTGGAGGACGAAAGTGCATTCGCCGAAATCAATTCCTGCTTCCGGACCAGGTTTGGGATCGCGGCGTTGAGCGCGGGACCGAAGAAGCTCGAAAGGGTGACGAGGAGCGCACTGAAGAGGTAGAGCAGCCAAATGTGGTCGGCAGATCGGACCAGGATCATTCCGAGCGCGAGCAAAGCTCGGACGAGGTCCGCCGCGATCATCGTCCGCCGCCGGTCAAAGCGGTCTGCTACGGCTCCGGCGAACGGAGTGAGCAAAAACATGGGGAGTATGCTGGAAATGATGATGAGTCCGGTGGCGAGGCCCGATTGAGTCAGGTCGAAAACGAGCGCAAGGACGGCGACAGTGTTGAACCAGTCACCCAGATTGGAAACGAGCTGTCCGACCCAGAGGCGCGTGAATTCGGGATTCCCGCGCAAGAGTTGGAGATAACCTACAGAGCGTTGCGACATGCGCGGATTTTAGCATATCGCGAGGCGGGTGACAAGGTGACGGAATGTCCAGAGACCCGGCCTCATAATAAATGTTCGACCCGGTTGGAATAGACGAGGTACCAGCGCGCATTGCGCCAGCGCAAGAGGACGGCAGAGGTATTGTCGGCATATATGGAAACTTGGTGCGCACCAAACACGGTGCGGAGGAAGGTTGCAATCACGCCGCCGTGCGTAAAGACAAGGATCGTGCCGTTGTTGTTTTCCTTGATGATCTCGCAAAATGCCTTTGTGACACGGTCTTCAAAGTCGGCGTATGCCGCAGGTTTTGGAGGATGCAGATGGGGTTCGCAGGTGAGGGCGTCCACGGGATTAGCAAAATCGGGCAATAGTGGACCCAATTCAAAATCCACTTCGCGCAAATCCTCCCTGAACTGGACCGGCAAAGACAAATCTGCAGCAGCGATCTCTGCCGTCCGGCGTGAGCGGACCATCGGGCTGGAGTAGATCGCGACGAACTTGAAATTGGCGACGAGCCAGGGAGCGAGCCGGCGAGATTGCTCAATTCCCACATCGGTCAGATCTGAATCGAAACCGCCGGAGCCATCGCGGTTATAGCTGGATTCGCCGTGACGGATGAGGAGCAGTTCCAAGGGTGTGTCGTGTACGGGTGATTCCATTTCCAATCCTCACGACGGCTGCATAATTGGAGCGCTGCGCGGCCTCCAGAACCTGCGGATCTCGGCTGCCACCGGCTTTTCGGAATAATCGAGCCGAAAAGCGCCGAAGTGATTTTCCGGCGAGTCGTTGGGCGATGGCGGGTTGCCCGCCAGTCCGACCGGGAAATCGTTCAGAGTCCAAAACACAGAGCCGCACATATTATTTTGTTCGAGCGTCGTCATGACCGTATTGTAATGCTGGACCTGGTCCTGTTCCGAATTCTGCCCGTTCGCTCCCGGACCACCGGTCGCCAGCCCGAATTCCTCCAGCAGAACGGGCTTGCCGGTTTTCGATTTGTAAAACTGAACTAGATCGCTCAACCTTTCGGCTTTATCGTAAAAATGGAAACACCAAAAGTCGAGTGAATCATCCAGGTCAGTAAAATATTTTGCGCGCGCTCGATCAATCCACCCGATCGTCTGCAAGTTCTTAGGCGACATCTGCCGGACGAGGGCAGACATTCTTTTGAAAAAGGGAATGACGGATGTATTCCCTACTAGCGCAATGGCCCGGTCCGGCTCATTCTGCAAATCCCAGCACAGAATGCGCGGATCATTTGCCAGGGGCGGTACTAGTTCCTTGAGATATTCTTCGGCAATCCACTGATATTGTGGTTGGTACACCACCCAGTCCAGACTATCGAAGAGAGTCACAATGACTTTGAAATCGAGGCGTCCGGCCATGTCCAGAAATTCGCGCACATTGCGGACGTATCCCGCCACCGGCGCCAGGTAGGCATCCCTCGGCTGCTGCGCCCGCGTATTGTCCAATGAAAACTGATAATCGATGAACATGCGAATTGTGTTCGCTCCGAGATTGGCGCCGAGTACCAATTCGCGTTCCGTGACGCGTGGCTCCCACTCCCCGATATTGAACGTGCGCCATGGATGCAGACGCGGATAATAGTTGAAACCCCGGAGGGGGAACCGGGCACCGCGGTAGTAGAACTGGTCCCCACGAATGGTAACGAACTCTTGCGCGGCCGG
>JBLMXX010000486.1:0-3142 GCA_050257995.1 Acidobacteriota bacterium
TGCCAGTTCTTTAGTACCCATGTACCGTCCCTCGTCCCGGGCATATTGTGCAACGCGATGGTAACTCGCCCTCGGCAGCAGGTAATAGTACCCGTCGTCATACCAGCCGAGCAGGTCACCATCGCCGGGCGTCCCGGTCCCCAAAATTGGCAAAAGATGGGCTTTTTTCTGGGTAAATAGTTCACTGAGAATCGTCAAAAAGTAGAGGGAAGGGCGGAGGGCTTCAACCTGTCGGTGCTGCCTCGCTCCGGTTTCCACCAGCGCCGCCCAACCCTCCCGGCGCAGTTCGTCCGCTGCCGTTTCGGTTAAGGCGCCGAGCTCGGACGCATAGGTCAGCCCCAGATCCAGGCCAAGGTAGAGCGATGCGAGCGATTCAGGCAGGCGCAGGTGCTGCCCCTCGCGGCGGGCTCGGGTCCGCAGTTCGCACCAAGAGTCAGGGAGTACCGCGGAAAAGTGCGCCCATTGCGCGCAGAGCCAGGCGATGTAGCCTGCAACCGTCTCCCCACCGTTACGGCGAGCGTAGCGGCAAGGACAAGTCGTCCCCTTTTTTTGCCGGATTTTCTCTTTATGTTATAATGCGCTTGCCTCTGATCACATATCCCCAGGCAGGAAGAATAGATTGCATTTCAGATCCATCAAGTCATTGGCAATACTGTCCAGTATATTGGCTCTTTTTCTCGTCGCCGCCGCCCCTCCCGACCCGCGTGAGACTATATTCGAGCCCAACCCTCCCCAGCGACCGCCGGTGGTGGCGGCATGGCTGCGCGGGGCACGTGGCGGTGTCCGCGCGCTGGTCGTTACCGTCGCTCCGCAAGTGAATGCGTATAGTGAGGTCAGCGCGTTCAGTTATACCATCGAGCGCGACGGGAGTCTGACGGCGAACGACCCTGTGACTGATGCCGTGCTGGTCGATTTCGCGCGGCTGAATGGCATCCGGGTCATCCCCACCATTTCCAGTACCTGGGAAGCCACGAATATCACGCGCGTCCTCAAGGACCCGGCTTTGCTCTCCAACCACATCAACGCGATCATGAAGATTGCGCGGTCGCCCTATGTGGATGGGATCGATCTGGACTATGAGAACCTGCCGCCCGATACCCGCCAGCCGTTCACGGATTTCGTGACTTCGCTCGCGGGGCTGTTACATCGCGAAGGGAAAACTCTGAGCATCACGGTCCCTGCCAAGACGGCAGATGACGACCCATGCGTCATCTGCAAATTCGCAGACTACGCCTCCCTCGGCGCCGCCGCAGACCAGGTTCGCGTGATGGCGTACGAGTACCACACGCGAAACGGCGGACCGGGTCCCAACGCGCCGATCTGGTGGGTGCGCCAGGTCATGCAATACACGGTCAGCCGCGTCCCTGCGGAAAAGGCGATCCTCGGAATTCATCTTTACGCCTATGACTGGGGAGGCAAAGATTCTCTCGCTTATTGGTGGAACGACGTGCAGACACTCAAGACCCGCTACAGCGGCGAGATCACCTATGTCGAATCGGATGCACGCGGGCTCGTGGGAGAAAGCACGATGACGTATTCCATCCGCCAGGGACCGAACTGCCCGCGGTTCAAGGATGAATGTATCCAACCCAATCAAGAGAGACACACCGTCTGGTTTGTGGATGCCGCGTACGTTGCGCTGGCATGGGACATTGTCAAAGACCTCCGGCTCGGCGGCATCGTCATGTGGCGACCCGGCGGCGAGGACCCCGCGATCTGGAATGTCCTCAATGCGCCGTGAGGCAGTCACGAAAAACCGAGAGGCTGTCCCGGTCTTGATGGACAGCCCCTCAACTATTTTCCGCCCAGCATCAGCTCCCTTAGGTCCGGAGGGATCGCCCGCACCCTCCCCTGATGATCAATATTGAGGTGCTTGGTCCACCCGGTACAGAGGAGCTGCCTGGTCGCCGCGTTCAACACCTCGTATCCGATCTTGACACTCCGGCTCTGGAGTTCCTCCAGCCAGCATCGGACCGTGACCATTTCCCCATAGTGCGCCGGCGCCAGATAGCGCAGGGACGCCTCTGTCACCGGCCAACTGAACCCACGCTCTTCGACGTCCCGGTGATAGTCCCGACCCTGCTGCCAGAAAAACTCGCCGCGCCCCAGCTCAAACCAGATGAGGTAATTAGAATTGTAGACAATCCCACTGGCATCCGTCTCCGCATAACGCACCCGGAAGGTTGTTTCAACGATTTGTTTCGGCTCCATGTTGACCCCGTTGGATTGAAATCGTCGTCATTCCGATGGTTTCTTTCAATTCACCCCCATAGACCAATTCGATCCGGTTCATTCCTGGCACCACCGCCCGCGCCGGCAGGGCCACGGAATAGTTCTTCCATTCCGGCGTGAGTTCTATCTCGGCCGCGCGCTGTCCATTGAGAGATACGCTCACGCGCTGAAGAGACTCGGCGTGGGCATGCAGGACCATCGTCAGGTCGATCGGCTGACTGGCAACAAAGTAGACTTCAGACCGAGCGCCGCTCGCCCAAACAAAATTGAATTTGCCATCCCAATTCGCGGGTGGATACTCGAACTGCCAACCGCGCCCGGCGTACATCTGCCCGATATTCTCGGTCAGGTCGATGCGAGTCTCATCGGGAACGCTTGCGGCGCGCGGCAGTTCGTATGCGACGGTCTCTCCATCGTCAATAACCGGACGCGCTTGCAGCACATCGCGCAGATAGGAATCGATCTTGACGACCTGCTCCGGTTTCAGCCACTGCCGGTGCACAATCGCATAGCGCAAGTCGAAAAAGCGCATGACCGCGTCGCGGACG
Organism: Acidobacteriota bacterium; assembly: GCA_050257995.1. Taxonomy (GTDB): domain Bacteria; phylum Chloroflexota; class Anaerolineae; order UBA4142; family UBA4142; genus JBLMXX01. The sequence continues at coordinate 2,781 of JBLMXX010000486.1, forward strand.
CGCTTGTCTTCAGCAATGTCCTCCGGCACCAGGTCCCCTTTTTCCGCCCCCTCCAGCACACGCAGGGAACGCACCACGATGGGAGTGCCGCGAAAAGCCAGGTATTCCGCCGGTCCGGGCGCGATCCGGTTGGTATATGCCCTCAGGATGCGCTTGCCGTGGACGGCCTGGTAGACCTCGGTCGCCGCCGCACCGCGCCAGTTAAACGTAGGAATCTCCAAAACCGTCAGATTCCCCGGCACACGCGCAATCTCGTCGTAAATGCGCGGGACCGTGAGGGGTTGGATCGGATAAGGTAATACCGCATACTCGAACAGGACGGCAACAGGTACTAGCCACAACGACAGCTCGGCGACTCGCAG
>JBLMXX010000487.1:0-12923 GCA_050257995.1 Acidobacteriota bacterium
GACCGATCCGCGCCCATCACGGCTCGATGTCCAGGGAAGCGCGGCGCAAGATGGAAGAGGACTTGAAAGCCGGGCGGTTGCCTGCGCTCGTCGGCACGAGTTCGCTCGAGTTGGGGATTGATATCGGAGCGGTGGACCTCGTCGTTCTGCTCCAATCTCCCAAGAGCGTGGCGCAGGGCTTGCAACGGGTGGGACGCTCCGGTCACCTCGTCGGCGAGACTAGCGCCGGTCACATCTACCCCACCTTTCGAGAAGATGTGGTCGAAGCGGCGGCAATCGCCCGCGGAATGCTCGATGGAGACGTCGAGCCGACGTACACGCCGCAAAATCCGCTGGACGTCCTGGCGCAGCAGATCGTCGCCATGGTTTCCGTCGAGGACTGGTCCGCCACGGCACTATATAACCTCGCGCGGCAGGCGTACGCCTATCGCGATCTCTCCCGCGACGCCTTCGATTCGGTGCTCGGCATGCTTTCGGGAAAATTCGAGCATGTCCGCGCCCGCATTGCCTGGGACCGCGTCAACGACCGCCTGGCGGCGCTTCCCGGCTCGCGTCTCCTCGCGATAACCAACCCCGGCACGATCTCCGATACCGGCGCGTACAACGTCTACCTGCAGGACCGCAAGACCAAGGTCGGAGAACTGGACGAGGAATTTGTGTACGAAACGCGCGTGGGGGATACCTTCCTGCTCGGCAGCAAGGTCTGGCGCGTGCTCGATATAGAAGACGACCGCATTGTGGTCGGCGATGCCGCCGGTTCCGTGCCCCGCATGCCGTTCTGGAACGGCGATTATCCGTGGCGTCCTTACGAACTGGGGAATCGGATCGGGAGATTCAGGAGAGAGATTGCAGAAAAGGTAGAGACGGACCGTCCCCTGGAGCAAGTTCCCGAAGCGGGGGCGGCCCACACTCAAACCCTCAAGTGGTTGCAGGATGAATTCGCCCTCGACGAAAACTCGGCGCGCAACCTCTTGGCGCACGTCGAACAGCAGATCGATGCGGTCGGCGTTATCTCCTCGGACCGGACGATCGTGGTCGAGACTTTCCAGGATGCCGTCGGCGAGCCGCGGATGGTGGTCCACTCTCCCTTCGGCGGGCGCGTAAACGGGGCGTGGGCGCTTGCACTCAGCAGCGCGATCCGCGAGCGCACCGGCATCCAACCCGAAACGCAGACGAATGACGACGGCATCATTTTCCGTCTCCCCGGGTCGAATGCCGAGATGCCCGTCGACCTGGTCCGGCAGATGACGGCAGCAGAAGCGCGCGAGCGTATTTTGCAGGAACTGTCTCACTCGGCGCTCTTCGGCGCGCATTTCCGGATGAACGCGGCGCGCGCGCTCCTGCTCCCCAAAGCGCGCGGGAAAAAGCGCACTCCTTTTTGGCTGCAGCGGCTTAAAGCCAAGGACCTGCTCGCTACCGTCAGCCGGTATGAGAATTTCCCCATCGTCGCCGAAACCTTTCGCGACTGTTTGCGCGATGTGCTTGACCTGCCCCACCTCGAACAGGTCCTGGACGAGGTCGCGCGCGGTGAGATTCGCGTCGTGCCGATCGAGACCGCCATCCCTTCCCCCATTGCGTCCGCGCTCTTGTTCCAATTCGTCAGCGTCTATATGTATGAATGGGACGCCCCCAAAGCCGAGCGGCAGTTGCAAGCGCTCTCGATGCAGCGCGAACTGGTCGACGACCTGCTGCAAGGGGTCGACCTGAGCGAACTCCTCAAGCCCGAAGCCGTTGCCGAGGTTGTCGCACGCTTCCAACATACGGCTCCCGAATACCGGGCGCGGACGCTCGAGGAATTCGCCGTCATGCTGCAAGAATTGGGCGACCTGTCGACTGCCGAGGTTGTCGCGCGCAGTGCGGGGGATGGGCAAACATGGATCACGCAGCTCGCGGCGCAAGCCCGCATCGTCACATTTGACGTTCCCACCCAGCGCGGAGTCGAGCCGCGCTGGATTCCGGTCGAACTGGCGGATGAATATCGCCAACTCACCACTTCAGAACTGATCCTGCGGCGCTATCTAGAGCATTCGGGACCTGTCACCCGTGAGACCCTGCTGGCGCGGTATGCCTTCGACGAGCGCTGGCTAGAGGAAACATTATCGAAATGGGTTGCCGCGCGCCAGGTCGCCCGCGGACGGTTCACCCCCTCTTCAGACCCCTCCATCGACGAGTTCCTGGACCGCCGGACTCTGGAGCAAATCCACCGCCGCACGTTGACGCTTTTGCGTAAAGAGGTCCAGCCGGTCGCGGTGCCGACGTATGCCGATTTCTTGACGCGCTGGCAGCACCTGACGGAACGTCAGAGCGGCGAGGAGGGCTTGAAGCAGGTCCTGAGCCAGTTGCAGGGTGTGGCGCTCACCGCACCCATTTGGGAACGGGACATACTCCCGGCGCGCCTTTCCGATTACGCCGTGGGCGATCTCGCCCGGCTCTGCTCAAGCGGAGAGCTCGTCTGGGTGGCGCAGGGGACGCGTGTGCGTTTTTTCTTTCGCGGGGAGGGCGCCCTATTCCTTGGTCCACCGGAGGATGCCCACCTTGGCGCGAACGCGCGCCGGGTTTACGATTTCCTGAAATCGGAAGGGGCGTCCTTCACGGCAGATATAGAAACGGGGCTGAAATTGGGCGGCGACTCGCTGCCGGACGCTTTGGTGGAATTGGTTGAGGGGGGACTCGTCACCAACGACTCGCTCGACGCCCTGTACGCGACCCTGGACGCGGGCGGAGCAGAACCATCACTCCGAACTTTATCCACGGCTTTGGAGGTCGAGCTCTCCGCGCGCCTGGGGACCCGCGCGCGCCCGCTCACGCGGACAAGATATCAAGACGCCAAACGACGCGTCGCCCGGCGCTTGCGCTCTGAAGTGAGACCGCCGATGACAAGCCAGGGACGATGGTCCCTGGCGCACCGCGCCGGCATCCTGGGTCCGCCGGTCGACGACGAAGAGCGGTCCGATAAACTGGCGCGTGTGTTGTTAGCGCGCTACGGCGTCGTCACGCGCGAGTGTCTCGAGCACGAAGAGGGGACGGGCGATTGGGCATCACTTTATCCCGTTCTCCAGCGAATGGAGATGCGCGGCGAGATACGGCGCGGCTATTTCGTCGCCGGTCTTTCGGGCATCCAGTTTGCCTTGCCTGCCGCGGTCGAAAAACTGCGCTCGCCTGAGAGCGATGCGATGATCGTCCTCAATGCCACCGATCCCGCAAACCTGTTCGGTGCTGAACTGCCCGATGTCCCGGTGCGTTTTGCGCGGCACGCCTCGACCCACGTCGTCGTGTGGCGAGGGCGTCCCATCCTCGTCGCGGAGAACAGCGGCGAGCACATCCTCGCCGCGCCCGATGCCGCGCCGGATGTGATTCGCCGCGCCCTCGAAGCGTACCTGGCGCGGCCCGCTACCCGGCGCCACCTGTTGGTCACCCAATGGAACGGCGCGGGCGTCCACGGCAGTCCCGCCGAAGCACTGCTCCAGTCGCTTGATTTTCACCGTACGCCAAAAGGGATGGAGAAGTGAACGCCCACCCGCCATTCCACAGGTAATACTCCAAACGCTCACTCCCATACACGCCCCACGGGTTCGTCGTCGCCGTGATGGTGTCGCTCCCGTTCCCATCCGCGTCTACCCACACCACTTCGTGGATGTTAGTTGTCATACCTGCTGCGTTTCTGAGGAGGATTAGATGACACCCAATCCCCGGTTGATCAAGGAGGCTCAAGATTGGTTAGACCAATTGGACAAGGATCTGAATGAAGAACTCTGGTTCGCGAAGAGTGGTGAGGAGTTCCTGCGACGGATGGAATGGGAGATTCACCGGTATCAGGGAGAAATGCTGGAAGCCATCAAAGTAGCTCTCGGATACTGGCTCAGGGGGAATGATAAAGCCAGGTCTCTACTGGCCTTGGACCTTATTGACAGGTTGCGGGCCACGGAATATCTTTCTGAATTGGAGCAATTGCGTGACCAACTGCAGACTGGTCGTTTAGGTTGGCCGCTCTCTCGGTTAGATCTAGTCGAGATTGTGATAAAACATCTGCGCGACGTGGAGAAAAATCAGCGAAGATGATCGAGCGAAGGATGTATAAGGGCTGACGATTGATGGAGTATAAGATTTAAATCGGGTAATGGGTTTGGTAGAGGCGACCCTCGTGGTCGCCCGGAACGTGTTCCCGCACGCCATTAACGGGCACCCACCCACCTAGGGCGGGCACCCACGAGGGGTGCCCCTACGGTGCCCCGATTATTTTGTAAAGCATCATAAATCGTCACCGCATTAAGACAGGCAGCCGTGCATTCGTTAGGATCATCACGAATGTTGATTAGAGTTTACTCATTATGGCGTTTCCCCCCTATACAACCACGCGGATATATGTTAAACTCGCGCGCGTTTAGAACCTAGACATCGCCGTCTGACGTAAGAAATTGCAGGAAGAAGAAATATGCTAAAGAAACTTTCGTTCGGGCGGCGAAACAAGCCCCCCGTTGCATCGTCGAAAGGGACCCCTTTAGGAAAACCTCCACCTGCCCCGGTGCCTGAGAAACCCAAGGGGACTCTATTCTGGAGACCGAAAGAGCCCCCGCCCAGAAAGTTGAAAGGCACCCCGCTCGGCAATCCCAGACCCGCGCAACCCGAAGGGCAACCCAGGATTTCGAGATTACAGAGATTCCGACAACGCACGCGACGCCTGGTCGCCCCACTGCGCGGATTCGCAATGGTGGGCGCGGGCGTGATCATTGCGCTGGTCGCCATGACGATATTTAGCGCAATGAACCCGGGTCCGCCGCGCCTGACGTCGAAGGATGTGGAAAAGGTCGTCGCGAGCGCGATGGCGTCCGCCACTCCGCCGCCCGCGGCAGCCGCGCTGGTGTACCAGGCGGTGGCGCCCTCCCTGGTCAAGGTCAGCACGCAGTACCTGGGCGACAAGGGGGAGATGGAGCGTGGCCAGGGGACGGGCATCATTTTAGATGAACGCGGCACCATCCTGACTAGCCTGCACGTCGTCAAATCGGCGCTCAACATCAAGATCACTTTTGCCGACGGCACCGAGTCCAGCGGAGCCCTCGCCGCGTCCCAGCCGGAGAAGGATATCGCGGTGCTGCGCACCCTCCAGGCGCCCCAGGGACTGGTTCCTGCCACTCTGGGCAACCCCCGCTTTTTGCACCCGGGCGATGACGCGATTGTCATCGGCAACCCGTTTGGACTGACCTACTCGCTCACGACGGGCGCCATCTCGGGTCTAGCGCGCACCTTTGTCCCGCCGGACAATGGCACTCCTATCAACGGACTCATCCAGTTCGACGCGGCCGTGAATCCCGGGAATTCCGGCGGACCACTTTTGAACAAAGCCGGCGAGGTCGTCGGTATCGTTACAGGTCTCGTCAACCCGACAGGACAGGATGTTTTCATCGGCATTGGATTTGCCGTGCCGATTGACGTCGCCGCCGGTGCTGCCGGAACACCACCTTATTAGTCATACTTTTGGAGGAACAATGCCCGAAGAAAGAAAAGAACTCGCTCCCGACGCACCGTTGATGGAGCATGTTCTCTATGAAGTCAAAAAGATCATCGTCGGACAGGACCATCTCTTGGAACGACTGCTCGTCGCGCTCCTCGCCCGCGGCCACTTGTTGGTGGAAGGCGTCCCCGGCCTTGCCAAGACCATGGCGATCAAGACGCTGGCAGAAGCGATTGGCGGCGAATTCAAGCGCATCCAGTTCACCCCTGATCTCGTGCCCGCCGACCTAGTCGGCACGCGCATTTATAATCAAAAGAACGGCGAGTTCCAGACCTCGCTCGGTCCAGTCTTTGCCAACCTCCTCCTGGCGGACGAAATCAACCGCGCGCCGGCCAAAGTTCAAAGCGCACTGCTGGAAGTGATGCAAGAGCGCCAGGTGACCATCGGCCGCGAGACGTTCAAGGTGCCCGATCCCTTCCTGGTGATGGCGACTCAAAATCCCATCGAGACGGACGGGACCTATCCCCTTCCCGAAGCGCAGGTCGACCGCTTTATGATGAAAGTACAGGTCGACTATCCCAGCGAGCGGGAAGAGTTTGTCATCGTCGAGCGCATGACGGGAACCCTGCTGGCAGTGCAAAAAGTGCTGACGACGGAACAACTCCTGGACCTGCAGCAGCAAGCCGCGCGCGTCTACGTGGACCCCGCGCTCATCGAGTATGCCATCCGCATCGTCACGACGACGCGCGATCCCAAGAGCCAGGGATTGGACGACGCCGTGCCGTATATCACCTACGGCGCCAGCCCGCGCGCTTCGATCAACCTGATCCTGACCGGGCGAGCCCTCGCCTTTGTGCGCGGGCGCGATTACGTGCTGGCTCAGGACATTCAGGATATGACGCTGGACGTCCTGCGACATCGCATGGTCCTCTCGTTCGAAGCCATGTCGGACGGCATTACCAGCGATATGATTCTGCACCGAGTGCTGGATAACGTCCAGGTCCCGGCGCAGCCGCTACAAGAACATGCCCTCACCAGCGCCTGAACGAATCCTCCAGCGCCTCGAATGGCGGGTGATCCGGCGGCTCGATGGCATCCTGCAAGGGGACTATCACAGCCTGTTCTATGGCGCGGGTCTCGATCTCGCCGATCTACGCGAATACCAGTTTGAGGATGATATTCGATACATCGACTGGAATGTCACGGCGCGCATGGATTCGCCGTACGTTCGACAATATGTCGAGGACCGGGAGGTCACGGCGTGGTTCTTGCTGGACCTGAGTCCCTCCGTGGACTTTGGGACCGTCCACACGATGAAACGGAATCTCTTGATCGATTTCGTTACGGTCATGGCGCGCCTGCTTACCCGGCACGGGAATCGCGTGGGCGCCATCTTTTACGGCAGCAAGGTCGAGCGCGTGATTCCGCCCGCCAGCGGACGCCTCCAGGTATTGCGCCTCATCAACGACCTCTCCAGGCAGCCGCGCCTGCCGCGCTCTCCACTGACCGATCTGAGCGCACTGCTCGAGAGGGCGTACCGCACCATCAAGCGGCGCTCGCTGGTCTTCATCGTCTCTGACTTTTTCAGCAAGCCGGGCTGGGAGCGTCCGCTCGCCCTGCTCAACCAGAGGCACGAAGTGCTCGGCGTCCGGTTGACCGATCCGCGCGAAATGGAACTGCCGGACATCGGTCCCATCGTGATGGAGGATGCCGAGACCGGCGAGCAGCTCTATGTCGACACCCACGATAAGCGATTCCGCGACCGGTTCCATGCCGCCACGCAAAGGCGCGAGGTAGAATTGTCCGCCGCCTTCCGGCGTGGGCAGATCGACGTTCTGTCCCTTTCCACCGAAGAGGACTTGTTACGCTCGATCGTCCGCTTTGCCGCGCTGCGCAAGCAGCGCAAGTTTGTAAAATAGCCAGCCGGTCGGCTGACTATAGAGGGTATATCTATGGATTTTCAATGGCCTAACATGCTCTGGCTGTTGTTGTTGGTGCCCGTCCTGATCGCCGCGTACGTCTGGGCACAGAAAAGACGCCAGCGCTATGCAGTACGATACGCAAGCCTCTCCCTCGTCAAAGAAGCCCTGGGCAAAGGTCCCGGCATTCGCCGCCATATCCCGCCGCTCTTGTTCCTGTTCGGGTTGATCGCCATGATTATCGCGCTGGCCCGACCGATCGCCGTGGTCAAGCTGCCCTCCGAAGAGGGCACGGTGATTCTCACGATGGACACCTCGGGCAGTATGCAGGCGGACGACATCAACCCTACGCGTATGGAAGCCGCCAAAGCCGCCGCGCGTACGTTCGTGCAGCGCCAACCCAAGAGTGTCCGTATCGGCGTCGTCTCGTTCAGCGACAATGCCTTTGTCATTCAATCGCCGACGACGGACCAGGACTCTGTCATTGCCGCCATCAACCGGTTGTACCCGCAGCGCGGCACCGCCATCGGGCGCGGTTTGCAGGCGTCGATGAATGCCATCTTTGACGTGCCCGCCAACGATAATCCTAACCCTTTCGCCACGTCCGGAACACCGGCAGCGCCAACTCCAACGCCAGTGCCGAAAGGCACGTTCGTCCCCGCGATTGTCATCCTTCTCACCGATGGTGAAAACAACCAGGGACCCGATCCCGCCGACGTGGCGGGTGAGTTGGCCGATCGCGGTGTCCGCATCTACACGGTGGGCATTGGCAGTGCGGAAGGGTCAGTCCTGAGAATTCAGGGGCGGTCCATTCGCACCCGCCTCGATGAGGACACGCTGAAACAAGTCGCCGAGACCGGCAATGGCACGTATTTTAATGCCATGAGTGAGAACGAACTGCAGACCATCTATAGAAATCTGGGCAGCCACCTGGTCATCAAGACGGAAAAGACCGAGGTCACGGCGGGCTTGACCGGCATTGCGGCGGCGTTCTCTCTCATCGGAGGGATGCTCTCGCTCCTCTGGTTCAACCGCCTGCCCTAGCCGACCACTTTTCGTTCCTTAGAACCGAGCGATCCAGTCGCCTTCCCCTATTGGCAAGCCGGCCAATGGCGGAGGGCGATTGTTTTATTCCAGAGAATCAATCGTTATGATGTTGTAGAGAGATTGAAGGAGGGAGAACGGATGCCCACAATCAATGGAACACTGCGCGTGGCTGCCGCCGCCGATATCCATTGCAATAAGGCAAACCAGGGAGACTTGCATGCGCTGCTGACGCAAATGGCACATGCTGCCGACGTGCTCGTGCTGGGCGGCGATTTGACGAATGTCGGCCTGACGGAAGAAGCGGAGATGCTAGCAAAGGAACTCGTCTCGGCCGTCAAAATCCCCGTCATCGGCGTGCTCGGGAATCACGATTTCGAATCCGGAAAGCAGGACGAAATCAACCGGATCCTCTGCGGCGCGGGTGTCTCGATGCTGGACGGCGAAACGTGCGAGGTGCACGGGGTCGGCTTTGCCGGGATCAAGGGGTTTGGAGGTGGATTTGGCAAGTCCGCCGTACAGTCATTTGGCGAAGAGGCCATCAAACGATTCGTGCAAGAGACCGTGGACGACGCGTTGAGGTTGGAATCGGCGTTGGCCCGCCTGGAAGATATGCCGCGCGTCGTCATTATGCATTATTCGCCCATTCGGGCAACCGTCGAAGGCGAGCCCCGGGAAATCTTTCCATTCCTCGGCTCCAGCCGCCTCGAAGAGCCCTTGAACCGGTTCGAGGTAGTGGCAGTTTTCCATGGTCACGCTCACGGCGGCAGTCCCGAAGGCCGCACGACGGGCAACGTCCCCGTTTACAACGTTTCTCTCCCCGTCCTGCGCAGGGCCTTTCCCGATCGCCCGCCCTTCTCCCTACTGGAAATTCCAGTCACGCCATTGGAAATGGAGCGACCTTTGAGCCAATTCGTCCGCTAATGTCATGCGCGCGAAGAGAGCGAGGAACCTGCGTATGCCGCCATGTGCATCCAACGAAAGCGCGCTCGCGCCCGCGACGCGCGATTCTTATTACCGTGCGCTCGTCACCCTGCGTGAGGCTGGCCTGACCTTTCTCGTCGGTGGGGCGTATGCCCTCGGATGCTACACGGGGATCGTCCGGGATACCAAGGATTTCGACGTGTTCGTTCATCCGCGAGATGTGGAGAAAATCCTCGCGGCGTTGGCGCGCGCCGGCTACACGACCGAATTGACGGACCGGGTGTGGCTCGGCAAAGCCTTTCACGGTGCCGATTTGGTCGACGTGATTTTCAGTTCGGGTAATGGGATCGCCACCGTCGACGACGAGTGGTTCAACTATGCGGTGGAAGGCGAACTGCTGGGCATTCCCATCAAGCTCATCCCGGCTGAGGAAATGATCTGGAGCAAGTCATTCGTCATGACGCGCGACCGTTACGACGGCGCCGATATCGCGCACGTGCTGAACGCCCGCGCTGATCAGCTGGATTGGGTGCGGCTCCTCCGCCGCTTTGGTCCCTGCTGGCAGGTCTTGTACAGCCACCTGATCCTGTTCGAATTCATTTATCCATCCGGGCGGGCGCGCATCCCTGCCTCTGTGATGCGCGAACTGACGGACCGGCAGAAGGTGGGGCTCCACCTGCCTCCACCTTCCCACCGGATTTGCCAGGGAACGCTGCTTTCAAGCACCCAGTATGAAATCGATATTGATCAATGGGGCTGGGAAGATGCCCGCAGGTTCACGGGGGCGAAATAACAGCTCCTCCGTGTGATCATGTGACCGGATTTATTTTTTCACAAACGGCAGCCACACTTTCGGATTGCCTGGTGTCCATTGCGCCAGCCCCGAATCCGGGTTGACCATCAGGGACCTTTCGTCTACGGCTTGAAAATTGCTCCCCGTAATCGTCCGTAGTTCACTCACCAGAATATCATTTTGCCAGCCGGGATCCGGCGCGCCGCTGATGAACCAATCGGAACCATTGTCGGCGACGAACATCCCGTAGGTCTGGAGGGCCCTGAGAATGACGCGGACCTGTGGGGAAAAGGTCGAAATATCAAACGCGGCTTTTAGACGAAACCGTTGGCCCATCGGCGGCGCGCTGGCGTTATACGGCGACGCGGTGAGATGTCGCGCCGGCCAAATGGACTGCCCGTTCGTCGCCCGGACCGTGAACCGCAGCGCGTGCGTAATGACACCCGTCGCCACCTCGTCATACCGCGCCAGCCCGGGCAGGATCGGCAGCCCCGCCGCATCCGCCGAGGTCCAGCCCGCGGGGCGCAGGGCATTCGAGTTCAGATCGAAGATCGCGCCCGAGCCCGCGTTCCACGTGCCGTTGAAGGATGCGTCGAAAAGCTCAAACAACTTGCAGTGACCGGTATCGACGACGAGCAGATGGTGATCGCTTCCATACTCTATCAGGGGATTGGGGGGAATGGGATAAGGACCGGGGTCACTCTCACTCTGGTAGTAGAATGTGACCGGGACCAGCGGCTGGGTGCCGGGGACCGTGTTATAGGGAATTCCGATAGGACCCCCGGCATAGGTGCCTGACCCAAAATCGGGATGCAAGCCGGTGCCCGCCCCGATAAAGTTAACATAGGTATCAGAATGAGCATCGACCGGCAGCGTATCCACGCGTGTATTCCAGACGTTATTATCGGGAAACACGGGACACTTCGCTACCGCCGCCGAGGCGGGGTGGGCGACGAGGAGAATCGCAAGGAGGATGAGCGCAAATAGCGCGACGATGAGGAGCACGCTCGGTCGATGGGTCATGCGATGAGTGTATGCGCGGTGGGCAGGCAAAGCAAGAGAGAAAAGGGTACCGTTGGCTCAGGTGTGATCTAACAGCCCGAGCACGCCGGCGATACTCTCCAGCACGTCGTCCGGAGGTGCGGGCGCCGCGGCAAGCATATCGCGGCGCGTCACGCCCGTCAACACGAGCGCGGTACGCGCGCCGGCATGCCGCCCCATGACCATATCGGTCTCCAGGCGATCCCCGGTGACGAGACATTCGCTTGCCGGCACACCCAGCCGTGCCACGCCGTACTCGATCATCATCGGCGAGGGCTTGCCTGCAATGAGTTCCACCGTTCTCCCCGTCGTCGCTTCCAGCGCGGCAATGACTCCCGCACAATCCGGAAGTTCGCCTCCTTCGACGGGACAGGTACGGTCCCCGTTCGTCGCGTAAAAGTGCGCGCCGTGGAACTTGAGTGCCTGGAAGGCAATGTTCCATTTGTAGTAATCGAAAGTGCGATCGAACGCCGCGACGACATATTCGATTTCGCGCGGCTCCTCCGTGAGGTGGAGGCCCGCCTGGCGCATCTCTTCCCGCAGAGGCGGCTCGCCGATCACAAACACGCGCGCCCCTGGCGCCGCGCGCGCCAGATACTTGCTCAAGACCCGCCCGGACGTAATCACATCGTCCGCCCGCGCCGGTATGCCCAGGCACGTGAGCTTGGCGGCGTACGCGCCGGGCAGCTCCAGTGAATTGTTTGAAATAAACACGATGGGCAGACCACGGCGGCGTAATTCTGCAATCGTTTCGACGGCGCCGGGAATTGCCCGGTCACTCAGAAAAACCGTGCCGTCGAGATCAAAGATGAAACCGCGGATGGGGACACGCGGAGGCAGAGGATGGGGGATCATTCCGGTTGGCGTTTTCCAAACAAAATGGCAGGCACCCTCCAATTCTAGTGGGATTGCCGCCGCGTGTCAAAAATGTCCCAGCGCTGAAAGAAACGAGCCGCGGCATGCGCGGCTCGTCGAATCCTGACTCGGTTCGGGTTTATTCCCCCGACTCTTCGTCGTCTTCGTCGTCTTCTTCGTCTTCCAGTTCGTCGTCTTCTAGTTCCAGCGGCTCTTCGTCCAACTCCTTTTCCATGACCAGTTCCCCGTCTTCGTCCTCAGCCTCTTCTGCGGCTTCCAGTTCCGCCGCCGGTTCCACGGTCTCTTCTTCCGCCGCTGCCACGGGTCTCGTCGCGGCGGCCTCTTCTTCCGCCTCTGCTTCGACCACCACGCCGCCCTTGGTGACCAGCATCTCTTCAAACTCGTCCGCCTCGGCCAGTTCCTCGTCTTCCAGCCGGATATCCTCGTTCAGGCGGTAGCCGCGATGTCCGAGCGTGCCGCCCTGGTCGGATTCAAATCCCCTCCGCTCACGGAAACCGGTTCCCGCCGGGATCAACTTGCCGATGATGACATTTTCCTTCAGGCCGTACAGTTCGTCCCGCTTGCCGGCAATGGCAGCTTCGGAAAGCACCGTGATCGTGTGCTGAAAACTCGACGCGCTCAAGAAGGATTCCGTGTTCAGCGACGCTTTGGTCACGCCGAGCAGCACCGGCTGCCCGGTCGCGGGGACGCCGCCATGTTCCGTGATCTTGGCATTGATATCTTCGAACGTGAGCCGGTCGATCAGTTGTCCGGGCAGCAGGTCCGTATCCCCCGTCGATTTCACGCGCACCTTGCGGAACATCTGGCGCAAGATCATTTCGATGTGCTTGTCGTTGATGTTCACGCCCTGGGAGCGATACACTCGCTGCACTTCTTC
>JBLMXX010000488.1:0-4616 GCA_050257995.1 Acidobacteriota bacterium
CACGCGCAATCTCGTCGTAAATGCGCGGGACCGTGAGGGGTTGGATCGGATAAGGTAATACCGCATACTCGAACAGGACGGCAACAGGTACTAGCCACAACGACAGCTCGGCGACTCGCAGTCCAAGAGCTCTACGGAGAGGGACATTCGAGACGTCAAGGGTGCGAATCCGAGACTTAGCATTGTCAATGGCTACTTGGATATTGCTGACTGCGATCCCCACGAGTACAGCCAGCGCCAAAGGAACGACGATCCCATACCGCATGGGGATGCGAATGTGATTTACAATAGGAATTTCGTGGAGGACCAGAAAAGGCAAAGGAATGCCGGTCGGCTGTCCCACCATATGCAGCGTCGGTCCCAGACTGAAGAGAGCAAACACCAGCGCGATCAAGAGCCAAAAGCGCGCCACGCGCCACCGCCGCAGAACGGCATACGCCGCCAGCGCGACCACCACGAAACCCACAAACGGCTGGCGGTCGGGCGAGAGAGCGCTTTCATCTTCCGAGTGCACTGCCGCATTTACATTCGCGATTTTGAGGGGTGCGCCCGCATATAGGGTGCTCCGCGCGTTGGGCACGACGAAGGAGAGCAAGTCGTACGAACGCGACGCCGAGTAATCGAGCGGGTAAACGCGGATGTAATTGCTTCCTTCAATGGTCAAGTCGTCGGCGACTGCGGCGAGCATCGGCGCAGCGACCAGCAGGGAAACCAGAGCGATCAGAGACCAAGAGGCCATGACACGAAGCGGGTTATCCACCCGACCTGCCAGAGTGTACGCTGCATACAATATTGTCAGAAGAATGAGGAAGGCAGCGATCTGAAAGTCAATGTACGCGTTCAGCCCCAAAAAGATGCCCGCCAGGACGGACAGACGCCATGACCGTTGGCGCGTGGCACGCATCAGGAACAACAAATAGAACGGGATAAATTCAGTATTGAAGAGGTTGAGAAATGATAGTCCATAGCCCAGCCGGAGCGGCGCAAAGGCGAATACCACACCCGCCGCAAATGGGGCTAGGAACGAGCGCCCAGCGCGTTTCCGATTTTGGATAACAAACTGCGTGACCAGGAACATGGCAAAGGGCGGGAGTGGGCGTGCATCAAACTCACGCGTTTGCCCCGCGCGACTTGCCTCGCGCAGAATATCCTCCGTTAGCAGAAATGTTCCATACGCCGTCAGGACCGTCGCTCCGAGATAGAGCAGGTTGTGCGCGGCCACCAGCCCGATGAGCGCTTGCAGAGGGATGGAAAGAAATCCGAGAAGAGAGATCGCCCACAGCAGTTGAGTGGCGCCGCCGAGCGGATAGAAAATATAGTCGGTGTGGAACGGACTTGAGCCGTTCACCAGCGCCGTACGAGCCCAGCCGAGCGCCCAGACGTAGCTCGCGGCGTCGCCTTCCACGCCCGGAATCACCGTCCCGAAATTCAAAACCAGCGGCCACGTCATCACAACGGCGAGCAGGGTATATAGGATTACGGCGATTAAGAGGTTTCTACGCATTGGTGGTTATAACTACGCAGGTAAACAGGCACACAAGTAAACAGGTATACAGGTGGCTTTTATGTGTCTACGTGCTCCTCACACTTGCACATTTGCAAGGACCAGGAGGGCGAGGAACGCATTGAATAGCACGGCGTAATCTTGATGCGTGAATTCCACGACCCGCGGCGCCACGCGCTTGACGTCCGGCAACAACAGGCACTGTTCGGCTTGCGTCGACCTTGCCAGCGCGAGACGGAGGGTGACCGGCGGCTTGACGACAAAAGGCTCGCGTTTCTTTTTCACTGCTCGCTCCGCGGCAGCCCGGATCATCTCACGTGCGCGGGTCGGGTGGATATTCTTCGCAGCCACACGCCCAATCGCCTCCTTAACCACAACGGTCTCCAGGTCCTGTCCCAAGAGTTCCTTTGCCTGCGCGCACGCCGTTTGATCACCCGTGATTAGCACGACCGGAACGCCGAAATAGCCCGCCAGCGCGGCGTTGAGACCGTATTCACCTACCGAGGTCCCATTGAGCGAAACATCCTGCACGACGGCGGGACCGGTGTAAGTATGGTCGAGATTGGCGCCGTTCGAGCCGGCGCGCGCGTGATAGCCCGTGAACAAGACCGCGTCAAAACTCGATTCGATTCCAGCCATCATCGAGTAGGGCTTGGGACTGCCGCTTAGGAGCGTCGCGGCCGGATGCAATTCTTCGATAAAGAGATTGCGCATATTCCAATGCGAATCATTCACCACGACTTGGCCCGCGCCTCCCGCCAGCGCTCCTTCAATCGCCGCGTTAACTTCGGCGAGCATCAGGCGGCGTCCATGCTGATATTCCGGTAGCGACGGGTCTGTTTGGTCCGAATGGACGATCCCGCTCGTTCCTTCCATGTCCGACGAAATATAGATCTTCATAGATTCATCCTGTTTTGAAAAACGCATTTGTCACTGCGAGCCCCGAAAGGGCGACGCAGTCTCAAACAAGGATTTGCAGAGTCAACATTGGGGATTGCTTCGCCCGCAACCCCGCCAAGATCGCGGGGCAGGCGACCGCGGGCTCGCAACACTTGCACCGGACGCAAGTGCCGGTGTGACAATGACAGTTTGGAGTTGTGGGTAATCTACAGCATTTGAGATTATACCGTCATAGCAAGATAAGTCAAAGCGGGCAAAGCCATCAAGACCTCGCCCACTTTACCTTATTCCTCCCCGCTTGTCATCTATGCTTTTGGCCGGTGGAGAGTTCGATGATCGCCTGCGCAAAACGCTCCGCCGACTGCGGGACGCGGTCCAAATACAAATCGGGTTCGATGATCTCCAGTTCCATCAAAACCAGTTGCCCCTCCACGTCGATACCGTCGACGCGCGCATAGAGGAACATGTCGCCGGGAGGGAGGGTGAGGGCAACCGCCGAACGCAGTACGTGAGCGGCCTGTTCGACCAGGCGCGCCGGAATCGGAGCCGCGTTCACGGAACCGCCCGTTTCTTCCTGTGAGAAAATCTGCCCTGCCCCGGGTTTCTTCAGTACGGCGTGGCTGTACTCACCGCGGAAGAAGACGATAGACCATTCTCCGCCGGCAATCTCCCTCACCAGTTTTTGGACCATGAGACCCGCCTGCATCTGCTGCGCTCGGAATTGCACCTCATGGTCCCTGGCAGCCTCCGACCTGGTCTGCCACGCCCCAAAAGCCGACGCGCCGATGCGGGGTTTGACGACGGCTTCTGCCCATCCCCGGCGCTCCAGTATCTCTTCCATACTCGACTGCGATCCCCGCTCCAGCCAAACGGTCGGTACGATTGGGACACCTGCCTGTTCCAGATCACGCAGGTAGATCTTGTCCATGTTCCATAGGACGGCACGGGGAAGATTCCAGAGCGACACCTTCATCGCGGCCATTCGCTCTATCCAATCCCGGAATTCGCCGGACCGCAGATGGTAGTCCCAACACGACCGCAGTACGAGGAGATCAAAAGAGGCCCAGTCAATGGCCGGGTCGTCCCACGGAACGGCAAAGGTTCGTACGTCGTTCCGGTGCAAGGGCTCGACCAGGAGGCGATCGCTGTCCGTCAGTTCGGGGTGGTCCCGAAAAGTGACCAGCGCTAGTCGTCGCTTGTTCATGGATTTCGATTCGCAGAGCGCGGCAGCCCGATGAGAAGCGCGACGGGACCGAGGATCAATAGCCACATTGCCCACTGCAAGCCGAACGCATCTGCAACGCGCCCGATCAAGTAGGGGACGAAGAAGTTGAAAACACTGCCGAGGGACGTTACCGCGACGACCAGACCGGATTGCTCCGGCAGGACCCGGTAGCATTGGGCACGCAAGATGGGGAACCATCCGGCGGTGGAGAAACTAATCACGGCGATGAGCGCGAATTTCAACCACACCACCGGCACCGTCAACAGCGCGGCGTAAGCGACCAATACTGCGAACGCCGACACGCGCAAGACCTTCCGTCCATCGTATTTTTCCAGTGCCGGCAGCAGCACCGTGTTCCCGATCAGACCCGCCATCGTGAAGAGCGCAACGGCGCCGCTCGCCGCTGCAAGTTCAACGCCCACCACGTCACTAAAGTACAGCCCGGTGACCTCGAGCAGTTTATCCAGCATCAAATCGGCGAATTCCGTTAGCAGAATCCAGCGCAACAGTTCAGGCGTCCGCAAACCCAAAATCAGGTCGCGCAGCAATTTACGAGGGGAAACGTTCTCTTCGGCGGCGCCAGAGTGCGCGTCAAAGCGCGGGCGAAGGAGGAGGAGGGTGTACAGACCTGCCATACCGGCAAGCCCCAGGTACAGGCCGCGCCAGCCGTACCCAAAGTAGAAAAGGGCAGTGACGGCGAGGGGAGCCACAGTCACGCCGATCGAGCCGAGCAGAGTCCAGCGCGCCATCGTCTGTTCGGACCGCGTCACGTCCCGGTCGACGAGCGTGGCTTGGGCGAGATTGACATACGCCCCGCTGGCAATGTAGAGGGTGACAAAGGCAAGCAGG
This sequence comes from Acidobacteriota bacterium, assembly GCA_050257995.1. Lineage (GTDB taxonomy): Bacteria > Chloroflexota > Anaerolineae > UBA4142 > UBA4142 > JBLMXX01. The sequence continues at coordinate 4,479 of JBLMXX010000488.1, forward strand.
ACCAGCGCGTACGAATGCCCCAACCCCATAAGCAACAGCCCGATGGCGGTCGCCGCGATACCGCCGACGACCAGGGCACGACGAAAACGCGTATCGCCAATGAGCCCGATGATGGGGTCTGCAAAAATGCCGAACAAT
>JBLMXX010000489.1:0-5049 GCA_050257995.1 Acidobacteriota bacterium
TTCATTTACGATCAAAGTCAAGAACAGCCCAATTCGACCGCGGCCAAGGGATTAGCCAGATTTCATCCAAGCGAGGACCATGCTATAATAAGCCCATCCCACGAATTCGACCGCCGTCCAACAAGCGGATCGAGCGGACAGCGCTAGACTTCGGTTGAAGGCAGTCAATGACTGCCGCTCATCCACAACGCGTTAGCCGCGAGCGAAAACTCTTTTGCAGAGCGTTTTGCGGCACATTCAATAATCAAAAAAGGAGAGACAACCCAATGAAAGCAACACAACAGAACTTCATTCTGGGTCTTTGGGGCGTCCGATATCAAGTCAAAGATGTTCAGCGCTCAATTGCGTTCTATACCCAAATGCTCGGTTTCAATTTAGATAATCAGAACTTGCCCGCATTCGGTCAGGTTTCAATCGGCAATCTCAAACTGATTCTCAGCGGTCCCGGCGCTTCCGGTTCTAGGCCCATGCTCGATGGACGACAGCAGGAGCCCGGGGGCTGGAATCGGATAGTTCTTCAAGTGGAAGATTTGCCTGCACGCATTGCCGACCTTAAGAAAAAGGGGGTGAACTTTAGAAATGAGATGCAAGTCGGTCCGGGCGGCAAACAGATTCAAGTGGAAGACCCTGACGGCAATCCGATAGAGTTGTTCGAGCCTGCACGACGATGAGCGTTTGCCTGCTCACAATCACGGTTCACGGGGGCTTTCGATATGTGCAAACGAATCGCGATCCTGTTGCTGGCGACAATCGGCGGCGGAGCTTTAGGATTGGCACTTGCGTACTTGGCCCTTACCGGCTGGTTTGCCCCCTGGAGACCCATTGGCAAGCCGCCTGAGCTTGCCTCGAGAATCCTGGCCCTGAGTGGGCCAAGTGTCTGGATTCAAACCTCAACCGGGGTGATTTACTCTTACGCGTCTTCGAATGAGTGCCAGCGCGAGTGTTGGACGGTCGTTGCGCAAGTCCCATCCGACCGCACTCTGCCTGCGGGCATCAAGGAGATACTCCCCACGACTTGCATGACACCGCCGCCCTTCTTCGGAGCCCTTGATCAGAAGGGTGACTGCTGGCGTGGAGTCTGGCAAGATTACAACACGGTCTATTCGCTTCGCCCCGACGGAAGTATGTGGGTGTGGAGTTTTGTGTCTGGCGGAGAGTGGGGACTCTTCGCGCTGGCATTTGCGACATGCATAGGAGCAGCCGCGTTATTCGCTCTAACCCTGGTGGTTTTTCTTTTCTCCGGAATGTTGAATCGGCGATATCGTCGGTCTCAAAGCGGAGTTCTCAGTTAGTCGCTCCGGTCTTGCCGGTGGTGGCGATACAATTGGCTTGGTGGCGTAATCTCCAGGGTTACCCAAATTGAGACCGAAACCGAATATGAAGCTTCCGCTTGATCTCATCCCGTTCAAACAAGTTCAATGGCTCTTGCCTCTCGTCGTCACCTTGCACAATCTCGAAGAGGCCCTTTGGCTTCCGAACTGGTCCAAGGATGCGGGTCGATGGCATCCACCGGTAGGCCCGCGCGAGTTCCGGTTTGCAGTGAGTGTACTCACGGGAATGCTGTACCTCATCACGTACGGTAGTATCAAGGGAGGACCAGAGAGCCGCCAGGCGTATCTGTTTCACGGCACCGCCTTCATGATGTTGCTCAATGTGATCTTCCCACATGCCGTGGCGACGGTACTGTTACAGAAATACGCCCCGGGCGTGGTAACGGGAGTCCTACTGAATTTGCCCGTGACCCTGTACCTGCTGCGGCGTGCTTTTCGAGAGCAGTATATCTCGAAGGAACGGTTTCCCATTGCTGCGGTTGGTGTTTCCCTTGGCACCTTGCCCCTACTGCCCCTCCTGTTCTTCATCGGCAAGTACATTGATCGAGTATTCCTTGGTAGTATTCCCCCGAAACTAGCGGCCCCCATCCGATCAAAGTAGTTTCTTGTCCAAAGCGGTGCGAATCCGGCTCGCTGGGCGCAGCGGTTTTTTTCTTGCCTGGCGATTTCTCATTGGTGGATGCGTTCATCGTTCCGTCTTGATCGCCAGCGTCCGTCCCTCGGTTATAATCTCGATTGTCCCGCGCTCGTCCGTCCGCAAGACCGTCACCCCCGAGAGCGCCGTGAGGAGTTCCCCCGCGGGCTTGTCCCGCGTCCCCGTTCCCGCAAACACGATGGCGAACCGCGGACTCGCCGCCTCGAGAAAGGGCAAAGCGGCGGTCGCCTGGACGCAGCCGACCAACATTTCGGCAGGTTGGCGGCGTCGGCGAACGGCGGCAAAACTGTGCATTGATTTTTTGGATTTGCGTGATATAATGAAGCTGTAAGACTAGATCATCCTAGATCCCGCTGATTGTTGCACTGGCTAGCCTCTCGATGGAGAGGGCGTGATGATCGCGCGCGGGTTGTCAACCGATCTAATTCAGTTAGGAGTTAGAGCACCTGTGATTCGACGCGCCTGTGCGTTAGCACCAGGTGCTTTTTTGTCGGCCAAAAGGAGCGCTTATGCAAACGAAAGAACATTGGGAACACCTTTATTCGACCAAGCCCCCGAATGGCGTCAGTTGGTTCCAGGAGCATGCCGAGCGATCTCTGCGTCTAATTCAAGGCACCGGCGTGCCGCCCTCCGCTTCGATCATCGATATCGGCGGTGGAACCTCCCCGCTTGTCGACGACCTGCTGCAGAGCGGATACTCGGCGGTCACGGTACTCGACATCTCCGGCGTGGCACTTGCCGCCGCGCAAAAGCGTCTCGGCTCGCGGTCCGGCCGCGTAGGTTGGATAGAAGCGAACATCGCAGATGTGGTGCTGCCTGTCCACACCTATGATGTTTGGCACGATCGCGCGGTTTTCCACTTTCTCACCACGCCGCAGGACCGTCAGGCTTACGTGCAAGCGCTCCGTCGTGCGGTCAAGCCCGGCGGTCACATCATTTTGGCGACCTTCGCAGAAGATGGTCCGACCGAATGCAGTGACCTGCCGGTGAGGCGTTACAGCGCCAACGAATTATGCGCCGAGCTCGGCACGCTCTTCACGTTGGTTAAACACGAGAAAGAAGAACACCACACGCCGTTCGGGACAGTCCAAAAGTTCGTCTATTGCTACTTTCGCCGGGGCGACGCTTGAACTCCAGGCTAACGATGGCTTCCTGCCGACTTAATGCGTGAGGTGCCGATTGGCCCGAGCGCTTGTGCAAAAAGATCCCGCGTGTCCAATCGCTCGGACACGGGGATGGTTATTCCAACGGGAAGATATGTCTTTTTTCGCGGGCCATTTTTGATCACCAAATCCTCAAATGGCGGAGAGCAAGTGCGTTGCAGGAGCTCTGTCGCCGTTTACGATGACGCTTAGCGTTCCGTCTCGATGGCGAGGGTCCTCCCCTCCGTCACCATCTCGATTGTCCCGCGCTCGTCCGTCCGCAAGACCGTCGTACCCGAGAGCGCCGCGAGCAGTTCCCCCGCGGGCTTGTCCCGCGCCCCCTGCCCCGCAAACACGATGGCGAACCGCGGTCCCGCCGCCTCGAGAAAGGACGGTTCTAATTTCCGTGGCGCTACCATCACGGTGGCGGCGACATTCGCGCCGGAGGCGACCACCGCCGCCTGCTCCTCCGGCTCCGCGCTCCCCGCAATCAAGAAGGACACCTCTCCGACCGCGAGGCGCACCATCGCCGTGTCGCTCGTCTCGCCCGAGGGGAGGACCTCGATCGTCACATCGCGGTCGAGGACCAGTTGCACTCCGAGCTGTGCGCGGAGAGTGGGCACCTGCTTGGTTGTGAGCAGATCGTTCCATTTCAGATAGGCGGCATTTGGTTTTTGGGGTGGGGCGACCTGGATGACCTGCCGCACCGGGTAGCGTTCCATTGCGGGGAGCAGACCGGCGAGCTGCTCGTCGTCCGCGTGGGTGAGGATGACGAGGTCGAGCGAGCGGTCCCAGAAGGGCATGCGTTCGCCGAGCGCGGAGAGAAGCGCGCTGGGTGCCGCACCGCCGTCGATCAGGACCCGTGCCCCGCGCGGAGTGCGCACCAGGGTGGCGGGACCGGCGTCGTCGAGGAATTCGACATGGGTCTTGCCGTCGGGGAGTGTGACGCCGAGATTCCACAGCCAGACGCCGGCGACGAGGAGCACGCCCAAAGCGATGGCGGGACGGAGGGAAACCCGGGAACGTAATTCGGTCCAGTTCACGCGGGTGATACCGAGGAGGACGGTGTAGTAGAGCGCAGGCCATATCACGTCGAAACGACCGACCTCGACAGAAGCAAAAGGCAAAGCCGCGGTCGCCTGGACGCAGAGGATGGTCCATTCGAGGAAGGCCCACGCTACCCAGGCGATGACCTGTCCGACAGGTTGAAGCAGCATGCCGGTGAGCGTGGCGAGTCCGCCAATGAGCATCACAGGAGGTTGCGCCGGCAAAATGAGGAAATTGGTGACGAGTCCGACGAGGGACAGGCGGTGAAAGGTAAACAGGATGAGAGGCAGCGTCGTGATCTCGGCGGCGAGGGTGACGATCAGCGAATCCCCGAGCACGCCGACGACTTGCCGCGCGCGTTCAGCCGATATTGCTTTCGCCAACTGGGTTTCCGTCATCCGGGTCAGTCCCGGCACGAAGAGTATGAGTCCCAGGGTCGCGAGGAAGCTCAACTGAAACCCCAGGTCGTAGAGCGTCAGCGGATTCAGGAGGGTCATCGCCAGCGCGGCGAAAGCAAGTGAGATCAAGGCAGTATTGGGGCGATTGTAATGGAGGGCGATGACGGAGAGGACGCCCATCACGGCGGCGCGCACGACGGACGCGCTCGCGCCGACAAGCAGAGTATAGATTACCAGACCGAGGATGACGAATAGAGGAGTGCGGTTCGTTCCAAGAAGGCGGTGTCCGAATTTGGAAAGGACGCCCGCGACGACCGCGATGTTAAACCCATATAACCGGACACAAAAATAGTTACTTCGAGCGTCCTTTTATGCTCAGCTTCTGTTTTGCTGAGGAGGAGAGGTCAGTGGGTTAATATGTCTTCTTTGGAAACTGAAGATGACGGAGCGCCAGATAGGGATTCGGCCTATAGCTT
>JBLMXX010000490.1:0-4181 GCA_050257995.1 Acidobacteriota bacterium
AGGGGAAATAGAGCGCGTGCCCGGCAGCATCGCGGAAGAATACCGGCTGGATGCCCAATTCGACGGCGGTGAAAAGCGCGGCGACGTTGATGGCGACGTAACCCGCCACCGCTCCCGCGACAGCGCGCCGCTGGGAAGCGAGCGGAGCGTTTCCACTCAGCCAGCGATAGAGGTAAAAGCCGACAAAGGGCATCGCGATCGCCATATTAAAGGCGTTCGCTCCAATTGCCAGAATCCCACCGTCGCCGAAGAAAAAGGCCTGGATAATGAGGGAGCCTGATACGGCCAGGCTCGCCGCCCACGGACCCAACACAATCGCCGCCAGCACCGAACCGACCGCATGACCCGTAGTTCCGCCCGGAAGCGGGACGTTGAACATCATAATCACGAACGAAAGCGCGGCGAACAGCGCGATCAGGGGAACGGTGCGACCGGTAAGCAGGGTTTTGATTTTCTGCGTGGCGCGATACCAAAACGGGAGTGATGCCGCGTACATCACGGCGGCGGTGGCAGGACTGAGGTAACCGTCAGGAATGTGCATGAAAACCTCCTCGTGTTACGACTCTGGCGCTTTCCGCTGGCGATACGAGCGTCCTTTAGCTTGCCGCGTTGAGCAATTGCGGCAGGTGCCAAAGATGGCAAAATGGTCCAGGTCGGGGATAAACCCGTAATCGGAGCGGAGCCCCTTTTCGAGCGGATCGAAGAGATGCTCGTCCACCTGAATGCGTTTACCGCAGCGCCGGCAGAGAAGGTGATGGTGGCGCGGATGCTGTTGGACCTCGTACTCGATCCGCCCGCTCCCAAAATCGGTCTGGGTGATGATACCCAGATGGGACAGCAGGTCCAAAGTGCGGTACACGGCGGATTTGTTCAGGTAGGGATAGCGCGCCCGGACACGCGTGAGGACGTCGTCTGCGGTCAGATGGCCGCCGCTCTCGCAGATCACGGAAAGGATCATTTCGCGCTGGGGAGTCAGGCGGTGTCCGGCCTGCCGGAGGTCGTCCAGGAAGGTCGTGTGATGAGACATGGCATATAATCCTAATTGCAACTAGTTGCAATTAGGATTATATGCCATCCGGGAGGGATTGTCAATCGGGGAAAATGAAGGGAACGCGGGCTACTTGACGCGACGCAAAACGATCACCTTGGCAGTGGCGGTTTCCGGAATGTGGATCTCTATCCCGTGTTCGATCAACTCTTCTCCGCTGAATGTCCCGATGTAGCAGGATGCGGTTACGTCCTCGACCCCATAAGACGCCGAGTGGTCCACCCACGGGATGCGCAGCCGGAAGAACGCACTGCCGCAGGCGGCGGGGCGAAAGAGAAAGATCGGACCTTCGCCGCGCTCGTCCAGGCGCGCGACGCCGTCCCAGAACTCGCCGGGATGTTCCCGGGCCGGTTCAAAGGCGGGGGGATGGATGCCCAGCGGAGCGAGGCCGTATCGCTCCGCCGGAATCGCGTGGCGATAATCGCGGCTGGCAAGCCCGTCGGGCACGGGAAAAACATTTGAGACCTGGTAGTGGCGATAGAAATCACTGCGGGCGCGCTGTTCTTTCGCCCACTGAAACCAGCGCCGGTAGTAAGCCAGCGTCTCTGTGTCCAGATTGGCAAGGTCGCCCCAAAAGACGGCATGGGAGGTCAAGGTCGAGAACAGACCGTAGTGGGGCGCGCTCGGCGCATCGAGCACCGCGCCGCCGAAATTCAATGTCCACGGTCGGGTGACCCGCCCCCGCTGGTACAGTTCACGGCGGAAATTGACTTCGTTCGGGCTGGTCAGGTTGGTAAACCAATTCTGGTCGGCGACCCGGGTCAGCGCCAGGTCGGTCCCGTCCATGATGCCGTACAGTTCATAACTCAGGTCCACCAAGCAGGATGGGTGAGCGCGCTTGAGGGACGCAATCAGGTCGAACAATCGCTCCAGGATGCGCAGATGGCTTTCGTTGGGCGAACGGTGATGATGATTCTTTGCAAAACAGCCGGGATACCGGCCGGGCGCGTACAGGTTGCGCACGACGCTCAAATCAAGCTTGAGCAGTTCCACTCCATAGCGGCGGATGACCCCATCCATCTTTTCCCGAATGAATTCGTAATAGGGCGAGTCGAGACACATCGTCGCGGTGCCGGCAATCGGATGGCGGTTGGGTTCGCCGCAGCGGTCGCGCGCGATCCATTCCGGGTGTTCGCGGTAGACCTGGCTTTTTTCGCCCACGGTGGCTACCGCGAGCCATAGGCCAAACCGCATGCCGTGGTCGCGCACACGGTTTGCGATCTCCTCCAGACCGTTTGGGAATTTCTGCGCGTCGACATTCCAATCGCCCATGCGGTCGTACCAGCCGGCGTCTACCTGGTAGGCATCCACGCCCAGCGCGGCGGCGAGGTCGATCTGTTCCAGCAAAAGTTCGCGGTGAATATCAAACAGGTGGGGCACCCACGTATTGACGGTGACGGTGGGCACGCGGGCGACATCGCAAACGGTGAGATGCTCGGCGACAAAGTGCGCGTACTCACCGTCCACGACATCCTGCGGGACCGCGTTTGCAAAAGGAAGTATGAAGCTGGCGGCGCTCGCGAACTCTTCTCCCGGATTGAGAATCCGCTCGAAAATGGTCTCATCACTCCGGTTGTAACCGGCAGCCACCAGATTTCCCTGAACGTATGCCTCCAGTCGCTTGAGCGGTCCGGGCGCCTCGGTCGCCAGGATGAACCCTTCTGCCCGGTCGGGGTCGTGGATCAGGAACGCGCAATCGTCCATGGTGACCACGACCGATTTCTCCCGTCGCGAGAAATAGTCCACCCAGACCTCGGCACTGGCGAGCGTATCCACCACGAGAGAGACGGCTTCCCAGTCCATTTCTGTAATCGAGACGGACGCCGCTCCGCGGTTCCTGATGGCGAGCCATTTGCGAAGGACAGGGTGCTTGCGATAGACCTGAAAATGCAATTCGACGGTCAGCGCTCCGGTCTGCAGAAACGCGACGGTCTCCAGCGGGTCCCCTTCTCGAATCTCCACTCGCCGCAAAATGAAATCGTCCGCCGTCATCACTTGGCCGTTCACGGAAAAGCCGAATTCCCGGCTGCCGGGTCGGCAATAGTCGTGCCCGGTCTGCCGGTTGACTAACGTCGTCGTGTGGAACGGTTCGCCCACGCGGGCGCGAAAGCCGCGCTCCAGCCACGGGTTGCGCATTACGAGCAGATCATTCTTCCAGACGGCCAAAGCATCAACCATGTTCATTCCTCGCAAAAAAACCTTCCGGGGTTTCGAATCCGGAAGGTTTCAAGATTTGGAATTGAGGAATGCGGCAACCGAATCGCGTACATCCTCATACCTTGCCACGGACATATCGAACCAGTGGATGCGGACGTCGTCCGGGCGGAACCAGCTGTATTGGTGGTGGACGAACCGCCGGGTATCCCGCTTGAGGAGGCGGACGGCTTCGTCGAGGGTGGCTTCTCCCCCGACGAAACTCGCGATCTGGCGGTAGCCGAGCCCGCTCATCGCCGGGGTATCGAGCTCATATCCCCGCTTCATCAAACCGCGAACTTCGTCCACCAGTCCCGCGACGAGCATCCGGTCCACCCGCGCATTGATGCGGTCGTACAGCAATGGGCGCGGCAAGGTGAGGCCGATCCGCAGGATCCGGTACGGCGGTGCGCGGTGGGTCTGCAGGGAAGTGATCGGTTCGCCGGCGGTCTCGGATACCTCGAGGGCGCGAATCACGCGGCGCTTGTTGCGCGGATCGATTCTTTCGGCGGCGCGGGGATCGATCCTCTGCAACTGTTGGTACAAGTCCGCCGTATCGGCACGTTCGAGCTCAGCGCGGCGAACGTGATTCGGGGGGACGCGGGGGATGGTGAGTCCTTCCAGGACGGCGCGGACGTAAAGCCCGCTTCCGCCGACGACGAAAGGCACGCGGCCACGCCGGTTAATCTCCGCGATGACACGGTAGGCGAGTTGCTGATACTGGGCCAGGGTAAACGGTTCGCCCGGCTCGACCAGATCGAGCAGGTGATGGGGGACCCGGCGTTGCTCCGCCTCATCCGGCTTCGCCGTGCCGATATCCATGCCGCGGTACACCTGGCGGGAATCCGCGGACACAATCTCGCCGTGGAATTCTTCGGCAAGTTGGATGGAGAGGGCAGTCTTGCCCACGCCCGTTGGACCCAGAATCGCAATCAGAGGA
>JBLMXX010000491.1:0-4128 GCA_050257995.1 Acidobacteriota bacterium
TTTGGACAGCCCTTCATTTAAAGTATTGCATGTAATCGAGCTGAAAAGGTTCAAGAATTAGCAGGGGCAGTTCAAAAATTTGCAGGTTTAAGCAACCGGCAGGTCTTTTTGGACAGCCCCTCTTTGATTTCACTGGAGAACGTGAGTAAACGATTTTCAGACGCTCGTCCAAACGCTTTCGAGGCGCGGAGGATGATATGCTGGTGGCGGATACAAGAGCAGGTCGATCCACAACGAAGGAGGTGATCATAGCGGCTCACTGCTCGAATCGATTATTCGTCCACCAATCTAGATGAGGAGAAGCGTAGACATGCGAAAAATCACACATTCCCTAATCTTGCTCGTCCTGGCTCTTGGGGTCGCGTGCTCGCCAGCGCCCGCCCCAACGCCAGTGCCCACTCTCGCGCCAGCGCCCACTCTCGCGCCGGCTCCAACGGCGGGACCAGTCGTGGAGGTCTCACCGGTGGCCATTCCGCTTGCCGGCAGCCTGGCCCATGCCCGCTCAGAAATTTCCGGCCTTGCTTGGTACGGCGACAACTTGATCATTCTGCCGCAGTACCCCGATTTTGAGAAACGTCGCAAGATCGATCCAGGCGCCGAGCCGGGCGCATTCGCCCTCGCGAAAACAGACATCCTTGCGGTGCTGGATGGCACACGGCAAGACCCACTGCCCGGGAAAAAGATCAAATGGACGGATGTTGATCTCGTCTCGAAACTCGATGCCCAGGGATACAGTTACACGGGGTACGAGTCAATCGTCTTTGTCGGCGATACTGTTTTCGTGACGGTCGAAGCGCAAAACAAAACTGACAAGAACATCATGCAGGCGTACTTGCTTGCCGGCACCATTGCGCCCGACTTGAGCGCGATTGTGATCGACACCTCCAGGATGACGCCGATCAAATCCCCAGCGCCGCTCAACAACATGTCTCAGGAGTCCATGATCGTGGCGGATGGCAAGTTGCTGACGTTTTACGAGGCGAACGGAGCGGGCGTTAATCCGGCACCGATCGCTTCCGTATTCGATCAAAAAACGCTAGCCCCGGCCGGCACGATTCCGTTGTCCAACATTGACTATCGCATCACCGACGCGACGCCGCTCGACAGCACCGGCGAGTTCTGGGCGACCAACTATCATTTCCCCGGCGAAACGGAATTGCTCAAGGCGCCGAAGGTGGATGCGCTCGTGCAAAGATACGGCCAGGGCGAGACGCATGCCCGGCTTCCACAGGTCGAGCGGCTGGTCGAATTCCAGTACAACGGAACCGGCATTACGTTGACCGACCGCGCGCCGATCCAACTCACGCTCATCGACGAGGCGAACGCGCGCAATTGGGAGGGGATTGCGCGGCTCGACGGGCGCGGCTTTTTGATCGGGACCGACACCTACCCCACGACCATCCTGGCTTTTGTACCAGTGCCCTAAGTGTAATACTTTAACGAACGATGTCGGTGGAACAATAGAATATACTGCCCTTGACCGCGGACTGGCGTTGAGCCAACCACGGACTCGGCGGAAGCAGGGAAAGCACCTCGTGGACCCAAGGGAACGCAATTCCTTTGGGTCTCGTCGTTTCAAAGGCGAATTGGGGATCAAACGATTTTCAAGCGCTCGCCGAAACGCTTTCGAGCGGCTCGTTGTGATAGATTGGTGTCGGAAACATGAAAGGAGGCAACACAATGATCGCTCTTAACACGGGTGATGTTCCTGCAACTCTGGCCCAACCGCCTGCACCTATTGAGAGGCCGAGCTTTAGGCGGAGGTGGGTGGCGTATCTCATCGACTTGATCATCTTGTCCGTTGCAGATGCTTTCGTCACGATGGTGCTGGACTCCGCACCTCCTGCCGTTCCATCTCCCTCGTCACTGTCCGCTAGCGCCGCCGACCTCGCTGCCTTGTGGCAAGTTGCGTCAGCGGTCATTCATCTTGCCGTCCCCACGCTGTACTTTGTCTGGGGGAATTCGTCAGGTGGTCAGACGATTGGCAAAGCCGTCCTTGGTATTAAGGTGGTTTCGATCGACGGCTCACTGCTGACTTGGCGCAAAGGCATCCTGCGAACGGTCGGCTACGTCCCCAGCACACTTTTGTTCGGGCTGGGATTCCTATCGGCTGCCTGGGATAAGGACAAGCAGGCATGGCATGACAAGATCGCGGGCACCTGTGTTGTCCACGCATCTGTTCCGCGCGAGGCGCTCGTGGGGAGGGTAGACCCTCACACGGCTCGCCTCAGGCAGCGGAGTTGGATCGTGGTGCTGGGCATCATGACCGCGTTGGCTTTCGCCGCGTTCGGGTTATTCGTGTTTGCCGGGGTATCTCAAGTCGCCGGCGTGGGACCCTGGCCGGGTCGAGACGCAAGTCCCGAGCAAGTGGCGACGGTCAACCTGGAACATCTCGGCCTGAGAAAGGCTCGGGTGATAGACGCGCGGAGTAGCAGTAACTGGACGCGGGGAAACTTTGACACCGGGGTCCTCGTCACCTATATGACAGGCGAGAAAGAGGTAGTAGGTATCACAGCGCTGCGCTACTCTCATACGGCGAAGGCGTCGGGCGATTTTGGCAGTCTAGTCGAGTCTGCCAAGACGAATTGCAGATGGTCTACGCATGCATATTGGATGAACACTGGGACCATACACTGCGGCTTCCCCGGCGGTCACAACAGGATGCTTTGGAACGAGTACTGGATACTGGGCATCGTCGCGCTGGACGGAGACGCGGTTCCAGCAGAAAAACTCGCAGACAAGGTCAGGCATGCGATCGCCAGCAATTGGAAGGGGGGCGAACCCAGTCGCTGACTTGAACGTAAGGTGTTTCATCGCCAGTCGATGGGAGAGAGTAGCTCCCAGAACCGGAGGTTCAAATGTTACGGAACATCAAAGGCAATCTCTCCGTCCTACGAGATTTTGGTGCTGCGCTCATGGCCGGGTTCTACTTTACCTTTCGAATCACGGGGAGTGTTGATTTGGCAATCGAGCGCATGGTCATCATCGCCGTTCTCTGGGTGATCTGCGCGCTGGCATGGCGCGCGCTATGTGCCCTCACGGAGCTCTCTGCAGCACACGCCAAGCGAAAATCCCGGCAAGTCTCACCCAATAGCGTCACCCACAGCGCGACCCGGTAGACGTTAGTTGCCATAAACGTCCGCCGCCTCTCCGCTTTTCCTTGCCTTGCTATGCGTTGTGGACAATGCCCGACGATGTTGCGCGGCGCTGGCTTGCAAATCGGCAGGGAATGTCCGAAACCAATTGAGGAAATTGTTACCGCCGAGTGATTCACGCACGTCGCTCCCGCTCTGGTAAAACGGTAGGTGGCTTTTGAACCCATCTGCCGTTTTTTGTATTCGAATCTACCTGACGGAAGTTGTGAGAGTCGCTGTTGACAGGCGGGGGGAATGGTTTATACTTGAACAAGAACCACCGCTCTTCCGGCGTTCCGTTTTATCAACAATCCTTCACCCCAAGCGCTTGCGTTTAAACAAAGAGAAAGGAAACGACGATGCCAGACGAACAACTCCCTGAACCCGCAATCCCCCAAATCACCGCATCCAGCACAAAACAGGAAATGCTAGCCGCTTACAAAGAGATGGTGAAACGGTTAAAGGAAAAACGGGAAACAGAACTCAAGCCGCAGCAAAGAGCCGAGGAAAGGCAAAAGGAAGAAGCCGTGCAGGTGGCTGAATCTCTGTCCACTGAGGGGATCGCACGTGAAGTGGGCAACCTGCGTTCAGAAATCAGCAAGGTCCTGATCGAGCTCTCCGACCGCATGGAAGAAGAAATCGGGAAATACCTGCATCTCAAGCGAGCCGTGGAGGCCCGGGAGAAGGAACTGACGGAGCTTTCGGCCATTGAAAAGGAGGCTTTGTCGCTCGCCGCGCTGTTAGAAGCGCAGAAGGAAAGACGGGAGCGGTTCGACGGCGAGATGACCGAGAAGAAACAATCACTCGAAGCCGAGATGGCATCTTCCCGGGCGACCTGGAAGGAAGAGCAAAAGGCGCACGACGGCGAAGTACAAGCCCGAGAAACGGCGGAAAAGAAAAAGCGCGAGCGCGAAGCGGAAGAATACACCTACTCTTTCGAGCGGCAAAAACGACTGGCTCAAGAGCAATTCGAATATGATAAAGCCCGGATGGA